>CAIUSQ010000277.1 GCA_903901905.1 uncultured Actinomycetes bacterium | reverse complement strand
ATTGCCTAAAGCACTCGTCTTTGCACGCTCCATAAAACCACTAAAGGCTTTTATCTCCGCTGTTATACCTGGGCTTTATGCTGTTTTAGGAACAATCGCTTTAGCACTTGGACTAATGGTCTTTCGCCCGGAATATTTCGACACCGGTTTACTTTGGACGATTTTGGTAATTATTTGGGCACTAACAATTCCACACATGCTCACAACAGCTAAGTTTGATTTACGAAATTTTTCCCGCTAGCCATTCTTTGCATGAAATTTTGCAAATACTAGTAGCTTCGCCCAAATATGAATCTGCACTTATCTCCATGACATCTGTATCTGTCAGAATCCCTGTACTGACTCGCTTCAAAGCTGAAAGTAAATCGATGTGCTCAGATCTCACAATTCCCACCGCCGAATAGACAAGATCGTGTGCACGTTCGCGTCCAACTTTCGGTGCAAGCCCAATCATCAATGCTTCAGCCATGATCAAGCCGTCATCTTTATTCAGATTTGCTTTCATATTCTCAACATTGACAGTTAAACCCCTACACATTTCAACTGCAATTTTTAACGCCGAAGCAGTGCTGACAAGTGTTTCAGGTAGAACTTTCCACTCTAGTTGCCATTCTCCAGCAGCTCGTTCGTGTCCTGCTTCTCCAGCACGAAACATCATGGCTGCATTGCCAGTTGCCGTAATGGCCAATCCAATAATCGACTCAGACATAACTGGGTTGCGCTTTTGCGGCATTGTTGATGATGCACCTTTATGCCAGCCACCAGGTTCGGCTACTTCAAGTATTTCGGTTCGCGAGAGATCAATAATCTCTCGCGCTAGCCTTGTAAGAGTCGTTGCAATCATAGCCGCTGCGGTTGCACTCTGAATAAAGCGATCGCGACTTACATGCCATGGGACAGTCACATTATTTAAATTGAGTTTCTTTGCGACTTCTGCGCGAATCTTCGCTGAATCTTTTCCGTATCCGGCAGAAGTTCCGCCAGCACCAAATAGAGAAACACTTCCAGAATCATGATTAGCTTTTCTGATTCGCTCCAGATGACGACTTAATTCGGATAAAAAGATAGAGATTTTGAAACCAAAAGTAATTGGAACTGCATGCTGCGCATGTGTTCGCCCAGGCATGATGCTCTCAGAGTGTTCAGTAATAATCTTCACTAAAACATCACCTAGCTCGATGATTCGCTCTTCAATCAACTCGCCACATTTTTTTACCTGCATTGCCAGTGCCGTATCCATAATGTCTTGGGTAGTCGCACCTAGGTGAAGAAAGCCTTGGGCGCTTGGTTCTAGTGAGTCATTGAGTTCTTTGAGAAGTTCGACGATTGGATAACCCACATTGACCGAAGCACTGAAGAATCGATCTGTATCCTTGATCTGGAAACCCTTTAATCCTTGAATTTTTACCAATACATCATCAGGAACGAGACCCAGTTGGTTCTGTGTTTCCGCTAAGGCAATTTCTATAGCGATCCAATTCTTTACGCTCTCTTCGAAAGAGAAGATCTCCGCTGCGGCATCATCCATGTATAGCCAATCGAGTAAATTAAAATGCGAATTATTTTTCACAATTAATCCACTCCTATTCATCAGATTTAGAATCACGTTTAAGCCTATAAAAATCCAAAACTCTTATAACCGGCAGTTTAACTCTCAAAATACCCCTTAACAAGTAGCGGAGAAATGTATAGGATTCCTAGAAAGTGAAGTAAGGACCTCATGAAAACTCTTGATCGTCATCCAATGGATTTACCTGTACGTGGAATGAATCTTCTTGAAATATATCGGAAGATGTTCTTGATTCGTAAAGTTGAAGAGAAGGTTTTGGAATTACGAAAGAGTGACTTGATTACGGGCTCCGTGCATCCATGCATTGGTCAGGAGTCGGTTCCGGTAGGAATTCTCGCTTCATGCGATGAGCGAGATCTAATAACCGCTACTTACAGAGGGCATGGTTGGGCGCTAGCTGCTGGAGTTCCAACACCGGCTTTGCTTGGAGAGATTATGGGAAAAGCAACTGGAACAAATGGGGGTCGAGCCGGTTCACCATATTTGTCTGCACCAGAATTTGGTTTTGTTGGTGAAAATAGCATTGTCGGTGCAGGGCTACCGATTGCTAATGGCTTAGCGATGGGCCAACTTCACAAAAATAATCAGGGAGTTGTTGTCACATCCTTTGGAGATGGAGCAACTAATCAAGGTTCGTCACATGAAGCGCTAGTTTTTGCAATCGCGCGAAATCTTCCAGTAATTTTTGTTTGCGAAAATAATGCTTGGTCAGAGATGACACCAATCAGTGAAACAGTTCCTCATGTTGAACTTTGGCAAAGGGCTGCAAACTATGGCATGAATGCATTGAAGATTGATGGCGCAGATATGCCTGCGCTATTTGCAGCAGGAGCAGCTGTGGTCGAGCGCGCTCGAAGTGGAGGCGGTCCAACTTTCTTAGAAGTTACTATTCCCCGACTTCTTGGACATTACAACGCAGACATTGAGCATTACCGCCCCAGTGGCGATAGCAAGGAACATGCAACTCGTGATCCATTGCCCCGTTTAAGAGAGCTACTCAAAACAAAGCATGGGATCGATGAAAGTGCTTTAACAATTCTTGAGAGTGAAGTTATCTCCTATGTTGAAGAAAGTTCCGCTCAAAGTATTGCGGCACCACTTCCAGGTGAAATGGATGGAATTGGCGAAGTTGCTTCGAAATATGTGCGTGAAAAAATTCGCCCGCTACCAATTGATTCAGAGAAAGTTGCATACGGGCTGGCAATCAATAAAGGACTCGATGAGATTCTCTCCCATGATCCTAACGCCTTAATTTTCGGTGAAGATGTAGGAACTGCTGGTGGCGTATTCGGTGTAACTCGAAATTTGCGGAAAAAATATGGGGAGCGTTGTTTTGATACTCCGATCTCCGAGGCAGCGATTCTTGGTGCGGCAATTGGTTCGAGCCAAAACGGTTTAAAGCCGATTGTTGAAATTATGTGGATGGATTTTCTCTTCGTTGCCCTTGATCAATTAGTAAATCAGGCATCCAATGTTCGCTACATTTCTAATGGCAAAGTAACTGCGCCAATGGTCGTTCGCGTTCAGCAAGGTATTACGCCAGGATCATGTGCACAGCATTCACAGAGCATGGAAGCCATACTTGCCCACATTCCTGGAATCAAAGTTGGCTTGCCCTCCAATTCACATGATGCATATCAGATGCTCAAGGCTGCAGTACTCGATCCTGATCCAGTCATTCTTATCGAATCACGCGCTCTCTACATGAACTCAGATCCAGTTGATTTCGATGCTCCTATCGAAACACTTGGTGGAGCTCGCATTGCGCGAGAAGGAAAAGATCTTGCGGTAATAACGTGGGGTAAAACAACACCAGTAGTCCTTCGTGCCGCAGAAGAAATTAAAGCCGAACATGGAATCGATGTCTGCGTTGTAGATCTGCGTTGGCTCAATCCGCTCGATGAAGAAACAATCTTTGAAGCCGTGAAGAGTAGTAATGGAAAAGCAATTATCGTGCATGAAGCAAACGTAACTGGTGGCTTTGGTGCTGAAATATCTGCCCGAATTAGCTCGCGTCTTTTTGCCGAATTGAAAGCTCCAGTAATTCGGTTAGGCGTACCAGATTCAAGAATTCCAGCATCACCAATTATGCAGAAGGCTCTAATTCCAGATGTGCCAAAGATTGTTGAAGCTATTCGGAAACTACATGCTATTTAACTTTGGTCTAGGAGCGCTGTTATGAAAGTCGCACTCATGCTAACTGCGTTTACTACCGATCCTGCTGAGATCGATTCTGATCTAGCTAAAAAGCTTCGCGGGATAGGAATCGAAGGGGTTATCTGTCATTTCGGTTTGGGAGATGGCAAATCAATCCGCAAACCTAATGAAACAAACCTCAATGAAGTTAAACGTGCCGGCGAAATACTTCGTGAGAATGGAATCGAGCCGCTCTCCAACTGGGGCTACTGGGCCTCGCTCTGCACATTTAATGACTCGTTGCGAAAAGATTCAATTAAACTTGTCAACGATTCTTTCAAAGTAGCCAAGGCGCTTGGTTCAAATATTGTCGTCACCGGAGCAGGCTCAAACTCCCCTATATCTGCTTGGTATCCGGTACCGGAGAATCACAGCGAGGCCTCACTAGAGCGCTATATAAATTCGCTCCAGCAAATTATCCCAGTCGCTGAAGATCAGGGTATGTACTTAGTAGTCAAACCTCATGTTCTTTCCACCGTTCGTGATCCAAAAACAATCAAGAGAATCTTCGATCACATCCCCTCAAAATCACTTCGTTTGGGATTTGACCCGACAAATATAGTTACCCATGATTACATGTATGACACTCCTAAATTGATCGATGAAATGATTGCTGTTTCAGGCTCTCGTATGGGTACCGCTCATGCAAAAGATTTCATCGTTGAGTCACAAATGGTTCTTCGCATTACTGAAGTGCCAGTTGGCGAGGGAATTTTCGATTGGAACGATTATGTGTTTAAAGCAGATAAATTCGCACTCAACAAATACATTGCTCTTGAACACTTATCAGCTGATCAAGTTCCGGCCGCATCTAACTTCATGCACGAAATTATTCGTAAATTACGAGATGAAAAGAGAATATAGTGACTACAGACCGAATTGCCATCGTAACTGGATCAGGAAGTGGAATTGGTCGTGGGATTGCATCTCATCTGATCGAACTCGGGTACAAAGTGGCAATTCAAGATCTCAACCCAGAACGTGTTGCTGAAACTATTTCACTAGTAGATCCACAATCCAAACAAACTATTGGAGTTGTAGGTGATGTTTCAATTCCCACTGACGTAGCTCATTGCGTCAATGAAGTGATTGCACAATGGGGAAGAATAGATTTGCTGGTTAACAACGCAGGATATTGCCAAATTAAACCCATAATGGATATTTCTCATGAGGAAATAACCCGCATGTTTAATGTCCACGTAATGGGCACTTTTCTATTTATTCAAACCTGTGTTCCATTTATGAAGCAGCAAAAATTTGGCAGAATCGTTAATATTGTTTCAGCACTTGGTGCCGGCGCCAGTGAATTTACTTCGCATTATCAAGCTGCAAAAGCAGCACAGCACTCACTTGGAAAAAGTGCTGCTATCTCTTTTGCAAAATATGGAATCACTAGCAATTCTGTATCACCTACGACTGTTGAGTCCAATCTCTTCTATGAAAATGATCAGAACTTCTTGAAACACATGGGCCACGGCGCAAAGGAAGAATTAGCGCGCCGAGCCGCTTCCAAAGGTACCGAAGCTGTTACGACAATGGACATTGCTCGAGCAGTGGCTTTTTTAGCGGAGTCGACTTCAAATCAAATTAATGGGCAAGTTTTAGGAATTTAGTAGATGACCGTATTTCGTTATGTGCCTAAAAATGTTCAAAACTACATATTGATGCACGTATGAAATGCCCCTAGTGGGGCCAACCCACCATCCCGAGTCGTTTACTTCTTCTTATAGCCCGCTGGACACTTCGGAATTACACCAGTTATTTTCTTGCTTGTCTTTCCCTTTATGCAGGTGATGGTGCTCATTTTCTTTGGGGTCGCTATTGCAATTTTGGGAGTTAGCGTGGCTGAAGGAGTTGGCGAATCCGCAACAGCATCCTGTGTTAATTTAATACGAATTGTTGGCGCAGAAAAGCCAAATCCATTTACATCAAAATAGTAAAACCCTGATCGTTTGTTCAAAGATTGACTTACGACCGAGGTTTTGCCATCAGAGTTCAAAATCGAGACTCTCGCAGATGCATTAGTTAACGAT
>CAIUSQ010000276.1 GCA_903901905.1 uncultured Actinomycetes bacterium | reverse complement strand
GACCTATAGGAAAGGCCGCCTTCATCATGTCTACGCAGACAATTCAAAAAACCCGCAAACCTTTTGCCATCGCACTCTTAGTAGTAATTGTTTGGTTCGGCATCACGGGAGTTATGGGTCCTCTTTTTGGCAAGCTCACGTCAGTTCAGGAAAATAACAACTCATCTTTCTTACCAAAAGGTGCTGAAGCTACCAAGGCCGCTGATGTTATTGCGACATTCTCTGATGAGAAGACCTTTAACTTTCCTACCTTGATTTTATTTGAAGGCTCATCAACACCAGAGACTTTTGCTGCAATTAATGCACACATTTCCAAGGTTGGTGCTTTAACTCTTGATGGAACTAGCGCAAAGATCTCTGACTTCTTAGCACCTGGTCAGCAAATTACTGTCTTTCCATCCCAAGACGGAAAAGCGATCTTGGCAAATATTCCACTCGATGGAAATTCACTCTCCAAAATTCTTCCTAACGATAAGCCAGTTCTGCCCGAACTTATCGCAGCCCTTCGCGCCGATATCAAGCCCATCGCAGAAGCCAACGGTCTAGCACCATATGTCACAGGTCCTGGCGGATTACTCGGTGATCTCTTCAGTGCGTTCGGTACTTTAGATTCAACATTGCTGTTAACAACTCTTGGAGTTGTTGCAATCATCTTGATTTTCGTTTATCGCTCACCAATTTTGTGGATTATTCCGCTCTTGTCTTCCATGTTTGCTCTCTCAACTGCAGGGGGCATTGTTTATCTACTTGCAAAGAACAACATCATCGATGTTGACGGACAATCACAAGGTATTCTCTCGGTTTTGGTTATCGGTGCTGCCACTGACTATGCACTTCTCCTTATCGCTCGTTATCGTGAAGAACTGCACCTGCATGAAAGCCGCTTCGATGCGATGAAGAGTGCCTACAAGGGAGTGTGGGAACCAATTCTGGCTTCAGGTTCAACAGTTTCTATCTCATTGCTTGTTTTGCTCTTTAGCCAGCTAACAAATACTGCAGGTCTTGGTCCTATTGGCGCAATCGGAATTGTTTGCGCGATGATCACAATTTTGACTTTGTTACCAGCACTTCTTTTGCTCTTTGGCCGCTGGATTTTCTGGCCACGCCGCCCACACTTTGATGGTGATGATCATGTGATGAGTGGTCCTTGGTCAAAGCTTGCAAATGGAATCGGACGCAATCCTCGCAAGGCTTGGGTTGTTACTGGCGCAGTGCTTTTACTTTTGGCTTTTGCATCAACAACGCTTAAAGCAGATGGAATTGGAACAGTTGATACTTTCACTGGCAATCCAGAATCTGTAGTTGGACAAAAGCTTCTAGTCACTCACTTCCCAGGGGGAGAGGGTGATCCAACTCAGATTGTTGTTTCAGCCGATAAAATCGATGCTGTCACAGCAGCTGTGAAAAGCGCGCCAGGTGTTACAGAAATAGTTCCTTTTGTTGATCCCATGACTAAGGTAATGAAGGTCGTCAATAACAAAGCGATTTTGAATGTGACGCTGGATAAAGCCCCAGATAGCGTGGAAGCATCAAATGACATCCCTAAGATTCGCGAACTTGCTAAGAGCGCGGATGCAACATCTCTAGTCGGTGGAACAAGCGCGGTTTACCACGATGTCCGCGCAGCAAATAATCGTGACAACAAAACAATCATTCCGATTATTCTGTTAGTTATTACGATCATCCTCGGCTTGCTCCTACGCAGTATTTTGAGCGCCTTAGTTCTACTTGGAACCGTGTTGCTTTCATACTTTGCAACTTTGGGTGTTTGTGCACTTGTCTTTAACCACGTGTTCGGTTTTGCAGGCGGTGATAACTCCTTCCCACTCTTTGCCTTCATCTTCCTGGTGGCATTGGGAATTGACTACAACATTTTCTTGATGACACGAGTACGCGAAGAGAGCGCCAAGATTGGTACACGTGCTGGAATTATTAAGGGCGTGACAGTAACTGGTTCAGTTATTACATCAGCCGGAGTCGTTCTGGCGGCAACTTTTGCTGTTCTTGGCCTGCTGCCACTGGTTCCTTTGGCAGAGCTTGGTTTTGCCGTTGCCTTCGGTGTTCTCCTAGACACCATCATTGTCCGCTCAATCTTGGTACCAGCGATGGTGCATGAGATTGGTCCAAAGATCTGGTGGCCTTCAAAACTCCAACATGAAGATATAAAGAACTAATGCGCGTAGGCATTGCTGGATATGGATTAGCTGGGCG
>CAIUSQ010000275.1 GCA_903901905.1 uncultured Actinomycetes bacterium | reverse complement strand
TTGATCTTAATTTCTGCCATTTTTACTTCTCCTCATTACTCCGGTTACTTCGGTTTGAACACAAAGTTCCAGCAGGAGAAAAATCTCTTACCCGTCGATCACGGAAAGCTATTCGCTACCCTCGCCGGAACAGAGCAAACAGTATCTTTGCCACCCGTAATTAGGCAAATCAATCTCAATAGGGGAAAAATGAAGGACAACGAGGCCTGTCATTGGGCTTGGACTGCGCGAGATTTCAGATGTTATGAATGACCGTCGAAAAGACTTGTGACCGATCCATCTTCAAAGACTTCACGAATTGCCCGAGCCAAAAGTGGAGCAATCGAAAGCACAGTTAAACTATCAAACTTTTGATCCTCTGAAACTGGCAAAGTATTTGTAATAACAACTTCTGATGCGCGACTGTTCTTCAAACGATCAACGGCTGCTCCACTAAAGACAGCATGGGTTGCTGCAACAATCACATCTTTAGCTCCAGCTTCAAATAACGCATCTACTGCCTTTGTAATTGTTCCGGCGGTATCGATCATGTCATCGATGACTACACATGTTTGACCTTGAACATCACCAACAACTCGACCAACAGTGGCCTCGTTTGGAATGCGTGGATCACGAGTCTTGTGAATAAAGGCGATTGGACAGCCACCAAGAAGATCAGACCAACGCTCTGCAACTCTCACACGACCTGAATCTGGCGAAACAATTGTTAATCGAGTTCGATCAACTTTACTACCAACGTAATTTGCAAGCATTGGAAGTGCGAAGAGGTGATCAACAGGGCCGTCAAAAAATCCTTGGATCTGCGAAGTATGCAGATCAACAGTCATTAATCTATCTGCGCCAGCTGTTTTAAATAGATCAGCCATTAAGCGAGCTGTGATTGGTTCGCGTCCTCGACTTTTCTTGTCCTGTCTGGCATATCCATAAAAAGGTGCAACCACAGTAATTCGTTTTGCAGATGCACGCTTGAGTGCATCGACCATAATCAACTGCTCCATAATCTGTTTATTGACAGGAGTTGTGTGGCTTTGAATTACAAAAGCATCGCAACCACGAACAGATTCTTCGAAGCGAACAAAAATTTCGCCATTTGCAAAGTCATATGCAGATGTAGGGGTGAGAGGGATTCCAAGTTCGGCGGCAACCTCATCAGCTAACTCTGGAAATCCGCGGCCGGCAAAGAGACGTAATTTCTTTTCGGACGTTAATCGGATTTCGCTCATATCTCTGCCCTTTCTTACTTCTTCTTTTTACCAGAACTTGCTTCAGCGGCTTGAGCAGATTTACTTCCCTTGCGCTTGCGCAGAACCCAATCTAATACATTTCGTTGTTCAGAACGGCTAATACCAATCGCGCCTGCCGGAACATCTTCTGTAATCACAGATCCAGCTGCTGTATAGGCACCATCTCCAATTGTCACTGGCGCTACCAGCATCGTGTCACTGCCGATACGAACATGATCACCAACTGTTGTGTGATGCTTTTCAACGCCATCGTAGTTAACAAAAATTGTTGCTGCACCGATATTGCTGTTGTCACCAATTGTGGCATCGCCAACATAAGACAGATGTGGAACCTTTGAACCAGTTCCTAGCGTTGCTTTTTTCATCTCAACAAATGCGCCCGCTTTGCTTAAATCACCTAGCTCTGTTCCGGCTCTCAAATATGTAAATGGACCAACCGTAGCGCCTTCACCAATAACCGTTTCAATTGCTATCGATTCTAAAACCTTGGCCCCAGCTTTAACTTCGCAATCAGTTAACGTCGATCGAGGACCTATGACAGCACCAGATGCAACTGTAGTTTTACCAAATAAGGATGTTCCTGGATGAAGAGTTACATCTTGTGCAAGTTCAACTGTTGAATCTATCCACGTTGTTGTCGGATCAATAATTGTTACACCAGAGCGCATCCAATGCTCATTGATTCGATCGCGAATCATGGCTGCTGATTCTGCAAGTTGAACTCGATCATTAACGCCAAGAGTTTCAGTAAAATCCTCGATAATTACAGCAGCAACTGATTCGCCTGCGGATTTAAGTATTTCGATAACGTCTGTTAAATAAAGTTCGCCTTGTGCATTTGAACTTGTTAATTTTCCAATAGCTGCGCCGAGTTTTTCTCCATCAAATGCATATACGCCGCTGTTTATCTCAAAAATATACTTCTCATTTTCGCTGGCATCTTTTTCTTCAACAATGCGCAGAAGTTCATCGTTGTCATCGCGAATTATTCGACCATATCCAGTTGGGTCAGAGTGTTCTGCCGTTAAAACAGATGCAGCAAATTTTCCCTGTGAGTGCGTATCTACAAACTGCTTAAGTGAGTCAGCAGTTAATAGTGGTGTATCACCGGCAAGGATTAAAACTGTTCCCTTAGATGTTTTACCTGCGAGCGCTAATTGGGCTGCATGGCCAGTTCCACCGCGAGTTTCCTGAAAGATTGTTGTGGCCTTTGGTGCAATCTTTGCAAGATGGGCAATTACTTCCTGACTGCCTGCGCCTACAACTACTCGTAAATCATTAGGCTGTAATTGATTAACTGCGTGCAGTACATGACCAAGAAGTGAACGGCCTGCTACCTCGTGCAAAACTTTAGGTAGCGATGACTTCATGCGCGTGCCTTCGCCCGCTGCAAGAACGATCGCGGTCTGTAAGGCCATGTGTGAAGTCTATCTTGACGGGATTCGCAACAGCTCCGCCAATCGGATCTGCTTCGCTTATCGCTCCGCAATTTCCCTGTGCTTCGCTTATCGCTCCGCCACCAGGTATCGATCCTGGACCCTGGGCTTCAAAGGCCCATGTGCTAGCCACTACACAATGGCGGAACCCGTATTCTCCCTCATAAGTGGATTTGTTCCAAACCAATAGGTGCAGTTAATTTGTGGCGATTACCTTTGCGCCAGCAACTGGCCCATAGGCCTGTGCAACGCTTCCTACTACTCCACTCGAGGTTAACGCCACTGCAAGATCAAGTCCTGAATCTTGATCTGCCACTAAAAAGGCAACAGTTGGTCCCGATCCAGAAACTATTGCACCGAGTGCCCCATATTCCTGACCAACGTCTAATACCAAACGAATTGCTGGACGAAGAGAACAAGCTGCAAGTTGTAAATCATTAATTAATGCAGCGCCAACACCAGGTGCATCTGCGCCAAGAAGTGCTTGCATTAAACCTTCATGAGTTTGCGGTTCCACAATTTCAAGTTCTCCGCGCAAACGATCACACTCTGCATAAACTGCTGGAGTTGATAGCCCTACAGTCGAAAGTGCTAATACCCAGTGATAGGTTCCTCGTGAAAGTGCCGCAGTTAATTGATCACCATGTCCAGTACCAATTGCTGTTCCTCCACTTAACATGAATGGGACATCACTTCCAATTTTTGATGCTATCTCGATCATCTCTTCACGTGTCATATCAAGCGAATATAAATAGTCAATACCAAGAATTGTTCCAGCAGCATCTGCGCTCCCACCAGCCATGCCTCCAGCAACAGGAATTGATTTCTTTATCTCTATGTGCGCATCAACTTTGAGGTCATATTCTTTTGATATTAGTGAGACTGCTTTTGCTGCAAGATTATTTGCATCGGCCGGAACTCCATGTGTTTGATCACCAGAGATACTAATTGTTAGACCAGAACCTGGTTCGCCTAACTTAATTGTTATGTCATCAAATATAGAAATAGCTTGAAAAACCGATACTAAATTGTGATAGCCGTCGGCCTCTTTGGGACCAACCGAAAGTTGGAGGTTGACCTTTGCAGGAACGCGAACGGTCACACTTTTGACTGGCATGATGCGACCCTATAACTGAGATTAGAAAATGTCAGGTGCAACGGCTGCGATCTTACAAAAACCTTCAATCTCTAAGGCCTCTCCGCGAAGTGTGGGATCGATGCCAGCCTTAATCAATATCTGCTCTGCTGCCGATGATGATCCGTATATCCCTGAAAGCGCCGATCTCAACATCTTTCGACGCTGAGCAAATGCGTTGTCAATGATTGTAAAAACTTTAACGCGCATCTCTTCACTTCCTGGAGTTGGGCGCCTGGTAAAACCAACGAGCTTTGAATCTACATTTGGTGCTGGCCAGAAAATAGATCGCGAGACTGTTCCAACATTTTTGACCTCAGCCCACCACGCAGCTTTTACACTTGGAATTCCATACTCTTTACCGCCTGGTTTTGCAGCAAGGCGATCGGCAACTTCTGCTTGAACCATCACTACACCTGATCTAATGCTTGGAAATTTTTCAAGTAAATGCAACAGCACGGGCACTGAAACGTTATAAGGCAAATTAGCAACCAAGACTGTTGGCGCCGCAGGTAGCTCATTGATTTTTAAGGCATCTTGATTGATGACAGTTAGATTTTCTGGATGATCAAAATACTGCGCAACTGTTATTGGGAGTTGCTCGGCTAACCTTGAATCAATTTCTACCGCGATTACCTCTTTGGCATTTTCAAGAATTGCTAAAGTTAAAGAACCGAGTCCAGGGCCGATCTCTAAACAAATATCATCAGGTTGTACTCCAGCAGTTCGCACAATTTTACTGCATACGTTTGAATCAATGACAAAGTTCTGGCCTAAAGATTTAGATGGTTTTAAATCTAAAAGGGCTGCAAGTTCGCGGATCTGCGCCGCTCCCAGCAATGTCATGGCGCAAAAGATCCAAAAACTCTCTCAGCATTTTCACTAAGGGCGGTAGCTAACTCAGCTAAATCTTGATTTCGCTCGGTCGCCATTACACGAACAATGTTTGCAATCTGTGCAGGCGTATTGCCTGCACCACGATGAGGAGCAGGGGCTAAAAATGGTGAATCGGTTTCAACTAACAATTGATCCAAAGGAACAAGCTTTACAGCATCTCGTAGCTCTGGAGCGTTCTTAAATGTCAGAGTTCCAGCAAAAGAAAGAATATAACCACGCTCAATACATGTTTTTGCCATTGCAACATCACCTGAAAAACAATGAAAGACAGTCTTTTCCGGCGCTCCAACTTCTAACAATATTGAAAGAACATCATCATGTGAATCTCGATCATGAATTACTAATGCTTTATTTGTGCGCTTTGCTAAATCAATGTGCCACTTAAAGGATTCTTGTTGGCGGGCTCGTAGCTCTGGCGGAGTTCGGAAATAATCTAATCCTGTTTCCCCAATTGCACGAACACGTGGATGTTGGGAAAGTTCTTCAATAATCTTTAGATCTGCGTTCAAATCATCTACAACTGGAGCTTCATTAGGGTGGAGCGCAACTGCAGCAAGTACCGAACTGTTCCATTTTTCTGCAGCTCCCACACACCATCGTGATTGCTCAGCCGAATAACCAACTTGAACTATCCGATCTACATTTACAGATTTTGCCTCTGCAATTACATCGGCCACTTCTTTGGAATCAAATGCTGCATCTGTAACAATCTCCATATGCGCATGTGCATCAACTGTGGGAACAGGTAATGGCTCTGGAAGCGGAGCACGTTGACGATCAATGTCGCGATTGTGGCGATCTGCCATTTTTATTTAAGCAGTAACTTCTAGTCGTGGAAACAAAACTGGAGTTTTTGTTACTACTGCGCCAGCTGGCAACTGCCCCCACTTAGCAAGAGATGAAATTGATTGTGCGCCTAAATCGCCGAGAACAGGTTGTGCTCCCAGGCTTTGCCACAAAATTTCACACGTATGGGGCATGACAGGATTTAAAAGTACAGCCAATGCTCGTAGAGATTCAGCGGTGTTATATAAAACCTCTTCTAAAACTGCTTGGTTGCTTGGATCTTTAGCAAGTATCCAAGGCTCTTTTTCTGTGACAAAACCATTTACCTTTTTACAAAAATCCATAATTGCAACAATTCCACCTTGAAAATCAAGTGCGCACATTGCGGTATCTGCCTTTGAAACTGTTTCCTTTAACGCTTGCTCTAATCCTGCATCTGCAGATACTGCTGGCAACACGCCGCCGCAGTATTTTTCAATCATCGCAGCACTTCGTGAGGCTAAATTGCCAAAATCATTTGCTAGCTCTGATGTGTATCTAGCACTCATATCTTCCCAAGAGAATGATCCATCTGTTCCAAATGGAATTGCACGTAAGAAGTAATATCGAAATGCGTCAATACCAAAGTGATCGGTAATGTCTTTAGGAGCAATTCCTGTCAATTTACTCTTACTCATTTTCTCTCCGCCAACGAGCAGCCATCCGTGTGCAAAGACTTTTTTAGGAACCTCAAGTCCCGCTGCCATCAACATAGCTGGCCAAATGACAGCATGAAATCGCAATATATCTTTTCCAACTAAGTGAACATCGGCAGGCCAAGTCTGTGCAAACTTTTTTCCACCTTCAGAGTTTGGATCATCAGTTAGACCGACAGCAGTTGCATAGTTAAGGAGGGCATCAAACCAAACGTAAACAACTTGATCTGTATCCCAAGGAACGGGAATTCCCCAATCAAATGTAGAACGTGAAATTGAAAGATCTGAGACACCACCTTCGAGAAATGAAATCACTTCATTGCGAGCACTTTCTGGCTGACATGCATCTGGATTCTTGCGGTAGTGTTCAAGTAATGGTTTTGCAAAATCTGATAACTTAAAAAACCAATTGTTTTCATTCACCATTTCAATTGGTTTGCTGTGAATTGGACAGCATTTTGCTCCATCAATTTCAATCAAATCTCCAGGCAACTTAAACTCTTCACATCCCACACAATATGGACCTTCATACTTACCCGCATATATATGGCCAGAGTCTTTTAGTGATTGAAGAAATTTTTGCACACGTTCTGTGTGTCGTTTTTCAGTTGTACGAATAAAGTCATCATTGGCAATGTTTAAATGCTCCCAATTTGGCTTCCAAGCATCTGCTACAAGTTTGTCGACCCACTTTTGAGGGGCAACATTGTTTGCCTCTGCTGTCCGCATAACTTTCTGGCCATGCTCATCAGTGCCAGTTAAAAACCAAACAGATTCACCTTTTTGGCGATGCCAGCGAGTTAAAACATCACCAGCAACAGTTGTGTAGGCATGACCAATATGAGGTGCGTCATTGACGTAATAAATTGGCGTCGTTAAATAAAAGGACTTGGTCACTGGCTCATCTTATTCGCATCAACGACAGCGGCATAAACAAGACGTTTTGATATACCAAATTCATCGGCAACGGTTGCAATTGCGGCCTTTCGATCCATTCCGGCTGCTTCAAACTCACGGACTCGATCCACCATTTCATTGGCTGTTCGTAGGGCAGAGTCGATTTCTGCGCCTTGGACCACCAAAGTTATCTCACCCAGAACTTCGTTCGCACTTGCCCAACTCAATAACTC
Source organism: uncultured Actinomycetes bacterium (assembly GCA_903901905.1). The sequence goes on along the minus strand of CAIUSQ010000275.1, from coordinate 11,149 downwards.
TGAAAGTGTGCCTCGAATACTTTCTTCATAGCGCTTTGTCATTTCACGACAAATTGCACCTTTACGCTCTGGTCCAAAAACTTCGACCGCATCTGACAGAGATTCTTTTAGTCGATGTGGTGCTTCAAAGAAAACCATAGTTCTTTCTTCAAACCGAAGTTTTTCAAAAGTAGAAGTTCGTGCACCGGCAGTTCGTGGTGGAAAACCTTCAAACGAAAAACGATCTGTAGGTAATCCTGAAAGTGCAATTGCCATGGTTACCGCACTTGGACCTGGAATAACCTGAACTTGAATTTCTTGGACGATTGCCTCACGCATTAACCTAAAACCTGGATCACTAATTGTTGGCATGCCTGCATCAGAAACAACTAATACTGTCGCACCATTTTTTAACTCAACAAGAAGTTCTTTTGCTCTATCCTCTTCATTACCCTCGAAAAAAGAAACAACTTTTGCAGTAAAAGTAACTTCGATGTCTTGGCATAGTCGATGAAATCGTCTGGAATCTTCAGCGGCAATAATCGTTGCATCTTCAATTGCACTCTTTAATCGACTGCTTGCATCCCCAGGATTGCCCAATGGAGTTGCAGCTAAAATGAGCGTCATGGCGTAATACTCTCAGTATTTTTGAGTAATCGCGCATACCCTTGACCGGTGACCGCTGCTATTGCCCCACTTCTCATCGCTTTGGCTTCATTTGTGCTGAGATTGTTTAATTTAAGTTCACCAAAAGGTTTTATTTTTGATGAACTTTACTATGTCGATGGTGCGCAAGATTTTCTCAATTTTGGAGTCGAAGTTACCGGTGCGAGCTCCGAGTTCATCGTTCATCCACCCCTTGGAAAATGGCTTATAGCAATCGGTATAGCAATATTTGGAGACAATGAATTTGGATGGCGATTTGCGACAGCAATCTTTGGAACTTTACTCATACTTTTATTTGCACGTTTAGTCCATGTGCTTTTCTATTCACCTGTCTTAACAGCCCTTGCTGCTGGATTAATGGCTAGCGATGGACTCTTGTTGGTTCATTCACGAACTGCTCTTCTGGATCTATTTCTAACCTTCTTCACTCTTCTTGGAATTTATCTTTGGAGCAGAAATAGGAATTGGTGGGCAGGGTTTGCTTTTGGCTTAGCTCTCGGTTGTAAGTGGAGCGCCATTTACTTTATCGCTGTGCTCATTTTCATTACTCTTTATCGAATATTAGTTGCACAGGATATTCGTCAGACTCCCCGTAAAATTGCACAAGCTCTTGCTAGTTTTGGTTTACTTCCATTAGCTCTATACACATTCACATGGATGGGTTGGTTTCTCTCTGACCGAGGTTGGGATCGTCAAAGTTCGAGCAACCCAATAATCGCTCTGATTAATTATCACTCCGAGATGCTTGGATTTCATATTGGTTTGACGGAGAAGCATCCTTACCAATCAAATCCTTTAGGTTGGCTCGTTATGGTTCGGCCGACCTCCTTTTTCTATGACTCACCAAAAGGCTGCGCAAGTGATGATTGCTCTCGAGAAGTTTTGGCACTCGGAACACCATTTTTATGGTGGATAGGGACAGTTGCCATCATTTTTGTAATTAGGTACTGGATTAAATCATTAAGAAATAGAACAACAGACCCAGTTGCCAACATTATCGTCATTGGATTAGTCGCAGGTTATCTACCCTGGTTTGCATTACCCGAGCGAACAATGTTTAGTTTTTATGCAATCATCATTGAGCCATTTTTGATTTTATCAATCATTTACTGTGCAAAGTTATTGCTCGATAGTGATCTAAAACCAAGGGTTTCACAGGGCATTGTTGCTGGAGGATTTACGCTAATCTTTTTATGTTTCTTATACTTTTTACCACTGTATACAGGTCAATTGATCACCTACGAACAATGGCAAGCGCGCATGTGGTTTGATTCCTGGATTTGAGAGTTAGTTCTAAATCCTTAGATCTTTACTTCTAGGTTATTCGTTAGCAGCGCGAGATTGATTCAACCGTTCGACTGCTTCATCTGCTAATTGTTGATCAAAGATCTCATCACGAGATGGAGATGCCGCAGCTAAGGCCTGTCTTTCAAGTAGTTCTTGCTCTTCTGACCACTGACCGGGAGTTGTCAGATCAATGACTCGTTTGGACTGTACGGCTTTAGGTGCATTTACATATGTTGGAACAGGAACCTCTGTTGGCTCCCAAACATTTTGATATGTGGCAGAGCCACGGGGCACAATTACCACACCTTTGAGTTCGCGCTCTGACAAAGGTATCCAGTGTTCGGTACTTGCTTTTGGTTGAACAACTTCTGCCAAGTTTGTTGCAGATACACCAGAACTACGACGTTGCAACTGTGTCACGCGACGCTTGTATAACTGATCAGCGATTACGTGCCGTCGCACATTTGCAACATATACCAACATTGCAGAAAGTGGAACGAGTGCATATAGAAATGGCATGGTCTTCATGAAGCCTCCAACAATTGTTGTGACAATTGAAAATGCGATGATGATAAAGATAATTCTTCTACGCAAAAGTAATTGACGAACTTTCGCTTCACGATCTAAATCAATGTGAATTGCTCCAAAAGAATTTGCACCGCCAGGTGATTGTGCTGCAACAACTCGAAGTGCAGATTTAAACTGTTCAACTGATTTTCCTGAGAATTCATTACGGTCGTGAATCCAACGGGGCGCAAAATAGGCAACCCACATGCCGATGATTGCTAGATAGATTAAACCCGAAGCCATAATGGTAAATCTTAAGGAAGCCCCCCATGTTTTTCGGGGATTTAAGCACTACTAAAGCCCAGGATTTTCCTTGACAAAAACTATGTGATCTCGCCATTGACCATCGATGTGTAAATATCGAGGTCTTTCCCCCTCAAGAATATAGCCAGCTTTTTCAGCTACTTTTCGGGAAGCTGCGTTTTCTGGACGCAAATTAATTTCTATTCGATGCAGATTTAACTCTTTAAAGGCATATTCGGTAAGCATTTCTACGGCCATCGTTGTATATCCACGATTGGCAAAATTACGATCAATCCAATATCCAATGTGGCCTCCACGCATCGCACCATAAATGACACCACCCAAAGAAATCTGCCCGATTAAATCTGGCCCTTTCCATACTGCAAAAGAAAAAGATCGACCATTGCGGGCTTCATGTTGAAGGGATCGCACCATTCCAAAAAAAGTAGGAAGTTCTGCAACGCTTTCTTGGCTGATACTGGGAATAGTTGCCTCCCATGGAGACAACCAATCTCTATTTTCAGCTCTGACACGATTCCATCTCTTCATATCTCGAAATCGTAAGGGCCTGAGAATTAGTTCATTATTTTTTATGTCAATTGGCCAAGCTCTACTCATATTTACCTAAATGTAACGTCGCTCTAGAACTACAACGTTTACACGCTCACCAGTTTTAAGTGATGTATCCGACTCAGAAATTGCAATAAATGCATTTGCATCAGAAAGGGTTGATTGTTCATCTTGAGATTCTAAAGGCATTACTGACTTTCCATCTTCTGCCAAAACAGCGCGAATGTAAGAACGCATACCTTCTGCAGATTCAATAGGTTTTTCTAGCGAAGCTTTAACTGAAGGTCGATGAATTGTTGCAGCACCTAGCATCGTTCGGATCATGGGCCGAACAAAAAGTTCAAATGAAATGTATGCAGAGATTGGATCGCCCGGAAGTGTAACTACCGGTATTTGATCTGGACCGATAGTTCCAAAATTGTGTCTCCCGCTTGCCTCTATCGCCATATCAACTGTGGTAATTGTTCCAAGAGAAGAAAGAGTTCTCGTAATAAGATCAAATGAATCATCATTTCGCTCTCCAGAAATAATTATCAAATCTGCACGGACTAATTGATCTTCAATTACTTTCTGTAACTCATCTTCAGTATCTGGAATTGAATGCACGCGATAGGCAACAGCTCCGACTTCGCGGACAGCGGTTGTTAGCAACCAGGAATTAGTTTCGTATTCATCGCTGGAATCTTTGAGAGGCTGTCCCGGTTCAACAAGATCTGGGCCCGCTGAAAGAACAACAACTCGGGGATGTGGTCTAGTCGGTAAATGATCGCGTCCAATAGATGCTGCCAAACCAATTTGAGTAGAGCGTATTCGTGTGCCTGATCGTAAAACTAGACGTTCACCGGCATAAATATCTTCAGACAACGTTGCTCCGTGAGCATCAAGTAGGGACATCTCAAATGGCTCAAGAGGCTTACAAATGGAAAGGAGTGAAGTAAGAAACTCATCCACCCGAGTGTGTTCTGGCATAATCGAACCCTACTTCTATTAAGTTTTATCTTTGGGATTTCATGGGAGATTTAAATGGGCGTTGACAAACAGGAGATTAGGGAGCGGGCACGCCGCGATCGATCTCAAAAATTCATACCATCAAACTTTAATGTAATTTTGAAGGCACCAGAGATTCAATCTGCAACAGGAATCGCTTCTTATGTTTCCTATGAAACTGAGCCCAGTACTGAAGAGATTAATCAGGCATTTTTGAGAAGTGGGAAAAAACTTTATTTACCCAGAATTAATGGAGATCTTCTCGAGTGGGTCGACTGGAATGGTGAGCAGAGTTCACTTCGTGCAAAGAAAAAGATCTTTGAACCAGTTGGTCCAGCTATCTCAGACTTGTCCGTGATCACAGCGATCGTTGTTCCTGCCTTAAGAGTTGATCAGTCTGGCTACCGGCTTGGTCAAGGTGGAGGGTATTACGACCGCTCTTTGCCGGCCCTTAATGCGTGGAAAATTGGATTGGTTTATCCGGGCGAACTTTCAAGTGAAGAGCTTCCGCATGAACCACATGATGTTGCATTGGATGCCGCGGCAACGCCATCGGTTCTTATTCGCTTTAACCGTTAGGTAAATTGCGAGCCATTACAACGCGTTGAATTTGATTGGTGCCTTCATATATCTGAGTCAATTTTGTATCGCGCATCATTCGCTCGACTGGATAATCGCTTACATACCCATAGCCACCTAAAACTTGAATTGCATCTTGTGTGACTTTCATTGCCACATCACTTGCAAGACACTTGCTTGCAGCAGAGAAGAATCGAAGATCCTTTTCATTGTTCTCGCTTTTGACTGCTGCTGAATATGTAAGAAGGCGTGCTGATTCAATGTTCATAGCCATATCGGCCAACATAAATTGAATAGCTTGAAAATCAAAAATTGGCTTACCAAACTGTTGGCGCTCATGTGCATACTTTGTTGCAACATCGAAGGCACCTTGAGCCAAGCCAATAGCCTGTGCAGCAATTGTAATGCGGGTGTGATCGAGAGTATCCATGGCTAGTGCAAAACCTTTTCCAACTTCACTGATTCGACGATCATCACTTAGTTGAACATTGTCGAAATAAACTTCACGAGTTGGTGATCCGCGCATTCCCATTTTCTTCTCAGGCGCACCAAATGAAACACCTGGATCTGATTTTTCTACAATAAATGCTGTGATTCCCTTTGTACCTAGTGATGGGTCACCTTGAGCAATCACAGAATAAAAATCTGATTCACCGGCATTTGTAATCCACTTCTTACTCCCGTTTAGAACCCAACCATCTCCAGAGCGCTCAACTTTGGTTCGAAGTGCAGCGGCATCTGATCCTGCTTCGGATTCAGAAAGACAGTATGAAAATCCTGCGCCTTTAACTAACTGTGGCAGCCAACGCTTTTTCTGATCTTCATTGCCACCAAGTAACAACGGAACAGATCCCAATTTGTTTACTGCAGGGATCAAAGAAGAAGATCCACAGACTCGAGCAACTTCTTCAATAATTAAAACTGTTGCAAGTGCGTCTGCTCCATCGCCGCCATACTGGGTAGGCACATGTGCAGCAAATAGACCATTCTTAGTTAGCGCATTTTTTGCTTCAACTGGAAAACGATGCTCTTCATCAACTGCCTGCGCATATGGTGCAATCTCTTTTTCTGCCAGGGCGCGCACGCTAGTACGCAACTCCTTATATTCGGAAGGCAGATCAAATACGTTTTCCATTAGGAGCCATTCTTTTCGCGTTGAGCTAACTGCTGCAGATACAAATTATAGTCGGCTAACTCATCTGGCTGCCCCATGGCTGCACTGCGTGCAATATTGCGATCGATTCGCTTACTTTCACGGGAATCATCACGCATCCACTGAATAAAGGTGGCTATCAAAGCCAGCAGTATCGGCACCTCGCCCATTGCCCATCCGATAGATCCACCAAGTTTTTGATCTGCTAAGAGATCAGTCAACCAAGGTGTTTGCAGAGATGCAAAGTAACCCTTGTCAATCAACGTTGAAGTTGACATCAATGCAACCGAGAAAAATGCGTGAATACTCATCGCTGCAAAAAGCACCACTATTCGAAGTAGATGCGGAATCTTTCGCGGATTTGGATCCACTCCGATGATTACAGAAAAGAATAAATAGCCTGCTGCGAGGAAATGAAAACTCATTAGTAAATGCCCAATATGGCTCGACATCATTGCTGCAAACAAATCTGTGAAGTAAAGTGCAAATAGAGAGCCATCAAAAATAATCAGTGCAACGATTGGATTAGTAAAGGCTATTCCAACCTTTGAATGTAAAACAGTTATCAATGATCCTCGTATGCCCCGTTCTTGAGGATTGCGTGCCTGTGGCAAAGTACGCAAAGCTAAAGTAATTGGTGCACCTAATACCAAGCCGATCGGCGCAATCATTCCAATAACCATGTGCGCAATCATGTGATATGAAAATGAAAAATTAGCATAGAGACCTAACCCACCACTAGTTGCAAAATCAACTGCAGAGATTCCAACTGCAAAGGAGATAGTTCTACCTACTGGCCATTTATCTCCCCGTTTTGTAAGAACTACAACACCCTTTATATATAGGGTAACGAGTAAAACCAGTACACCGATTATTAAGGAGTTTGGTTCATAGCCAAACAAAACTCGAGACAACGTTGGTTCTGGTGGTGTGTTTATTCCAACGATTGACAGCGCAGCATTAAATTCTTGATTACCGGGACGATCAGGTGAAGAATTTGAGCTTAACCAACTGCCCATTGCAACAGTTAATCCCATAATCACGGCTTCGACTGTCAGAAGTTTTCCAAAAGCTAGCCAATTAATCTCACTCTTTTTCTCCAAATTCTTGCGGTGTAAATAACCAAGACCCACCAATGCGATTGTTGCGATGGACTTTGCAATTACCAGACGCGCATATGCTGAATCCCATGCATCTGCAAAGTTAAGTCGTGCCCAGGCATTAACAACTCCGCTTAATACAACTGCTACTGCAGCCCAAAGGGCCAACTGACTAAACCTAGGGACTGCTATCACTCGATCAGTGGTGGATAGAAAAGCAATGGCAAAAATTCCGCCCACCCAAAGGCTCAGAGCAATAACGTGAATGACAAGAGAGCCAACGACTAGTGAGTGCGAGCCACTTGATGCAGCGTGGCTTTGAAAAACAGGTGCAATAATTCCTGCTAAAGCAATAAACATCAGAACAGTAGTCGCAATTACAGAGCGAACTCTATGAGCAGCAATAAAAACAATTAGAGCTATCAAGGTTTGAATTGCTAAATACTTACCTAAAGTTACTTGAGTAGTGAAAGATCCAAGTACAGTTAGATCTAGAGCATCTTGAATCGAGGTTGCCAATATTGTTGCAAGAGTGAGTACTAGCGTTCCGGCTGCACCAATAAGCCAGGTCAATGCTGAAATCTTGAGGAATGTTCTTAATTTTTCACTCGAAGTGGAGAATTTGCCGCCAACATCAAGAAGTAAAAAAGCCATGGCTAGTAATGAGCCAACGGTAGCAAAGGACCCAGCAAGATTTAAAAACTTAAAGCAAAGAGTTAAGAAATTCATCTTTCAGAGAATAGTTTACGTGCATACAGCGATAGAACAATAGTTACGATTACTGCACCTACAAGAAGTAAAATCACAAATACGTTTGTCGCCCAACTACTGCTCGCAGGAGTTTGACTCTGTGTCGGTTCTGGATTTGGCTCGACCGGTGCAATATTACTTGGCGCTAAGTACTTGAAAGAAAATTCGCCAACTAATGGCTCATCTCCCTCTGAAAGTAATGAATAACTCACTCTGTACATTCCTGTTACAACAAGTGATTTCAATCCAACTGAGGCACTTAAATCTGAAATGGAAATTGTTCCATCATCAACGCGATCACCATTTGGATCTTTAACTGTAATCACATTTGCATCAACCGCATCGGCTAAGAGTGGAAGTTGGCCCGTGACAGTCACATTTGTTGGGGAGACAGAAACTGTAGAGCCGCTAATTGGTGAGGTGCTAACTAAAACATTGGCACCTGCTGTGGATGGATTTAAAGAGAGAAAGCTAAATGAAAGGAGCATGGCTACTATAGAAAAACGAAGATTTACTTTTGTCATCTCTTCCTCTCAAACCCGATGATGGTGGCACTAGATAGCGCCTTGATTCGCACCAATCGTCTCATTTCTTTACAATTAATGCATACCCCCCGTATTTCATGCCCAGTAAATCGCCTTGAGAAGCGAGAGCCCGGCAGGAATCACTTACAACAAGGTTTACTCAAGGAGGAGCTCGGATGCCTACATATCAATATGCATGCATCGCATGCGACCATGAGTTTGAAGTGGTTCAAAGTTTCTCAGATGAATCTCTGACAAAGTGTCCAGAATGTCAGGGTGAAATTCGCAAGATTTACTCCGCAGTCGGAGTGGTCTTTAAGGGTTCTGGTTTTTACAAAACCGACTCAGCAAAAAAATCTGTTACTCCGGATTCGCCAAAAGCGTCACCAACATCACCTGCACCTAAGGCTGATTAATCTTGGTGATGGGGCGGTTTATCTGAAATAATTTCGGCTTCTCGTTTTGCTTGCTCTGCGGCAGCTTCTGGATCAATTTCATCTGAAGTTACTTGCGGAAAGAGATCACTCATGAGCGAGAGTCTACCTACTTACAATGAAATGAGAGCTCTGTGTTTGAAAGTCTTGGCCGCGTAATCGTTAAATACCGTAGGTCCGCTGTTGCCCTGTTTATTGTAAGCGTGCTCGTATCAGGAGTAATCGGATCTTTAGTTTTTAGTCGCCTTGATTCAGGTGGTTACTCCAACCCCGCAAGTGAGTCTTATGAGGTTTATGAGTACCTCAAAAATGATTTGAAAATAGAGGATCCAGCAATTGTTGTAGTTGTTGATGCAGAGATTGTCGAAGTTTCTGATCCAACAGTTGTGCAAAAAGCTGCAGCCTTAGAAGCAAAGATTGCCCAAGAGCCTGGTGTCACGAAAACTCTTTCCTACTGGAGTTCAGGTGGATTGGAATCTTTAAAATCTAGTGATGGCAAAGCTGCCTACATTTTGATTTACGGCGATGGCGATGCATTTAGTCCAGAGAGTCAAAAACTCGGTAAGTTTTTTCAAGAAAACTATGATGGTTCATATGAAGGCCTAACTTTGTATGCCGGAGGCGTCGGAGTAATAAGCCATGCAATAACAAAGAAAATTTCTGATGATCTAAAAATTGCCGAAGCAATCTCTATTCCACTTACTTTTATTTTGCTTGCATTTGTCTTCGGTGCACTCGTTGCATCTGCAATGCCGTTAATCGTGGGTGTCGCTGCAATCCTCGGTGCTTTCTTTATTCTCTATCTCTTCTCATTGTTTACCGATGTCAGTGTTTATGCCTTAAATTTAACTACTGGCATGGGACTGGGTCTTGGTATTGATTATGCCTTGCTGATGGTAAATAGATTCCGCGAAGAGTTACAGCGAGGTAAATCCGTTGAAGACTCTGTAATCACAACTGTAGCAACTGCTGGTAAAACAGTGTTTTACTCTGGACTTACGGTTTTAGTTACGCTTTTATCTCTCACATTTTTTCCTTTGCCATTTTTAAAATCCTTTGGTTATGCAGGAGTCTCTGTGGTAACTATTGCTGTTATGGGTGCGATCATTGGACTGCCTGCGATTTTGGCAGTCATTGGCAAAAAGATTGATAAGGGAGTTGTTCGTAAATCTTCAATAACACCTAAAGATGATGGACGATGGGCCCAGACTGCTCGGTTTGTTATGAAAAGACCTGTTGCTGTAGTTGTTCTGTCATTAATTTTTCTAGGAATTCTGACTTCTCCTATTGCAAACATCAAATTTTCTCAAGGTGATTCACGAATGTTGCCAGAAACAAATAAGGCGGCAATAGCAACAGCGCTTCAAGCAGAAAGATTTGCTGGTCGTACAGGTGAACCAATTGAAATTATCATTAAAGATGGATCGGATAAAACAGAAGAGATCGCATCATATGTTTCAAAACTACAGGTGAAGCCTGGAGTTGTAGCTGTAGTTCCTCCAGAGACCTACGGAAACGATGTTCGCATAATTGCCTATCACTCAATGTTGCCTCGTACGCCGGAGGCTCAAGAGTTAATTCATTCAATACGAGATTTACCTTCTGTGGATCAAACATTAGTCGGAGGTGTTGCAGCCGACTACACAGATTCTCAAGATGCTATCGCGCAGACCCTTCCCTGGGCATTCGGTTGGGTTGCGCTAAGTGTTCTTATTCTTATCTTTATCTTTACAGGTTCAATAATCTTGCCAATTAAGGCCGTGATTTTAAATATTCTCTCCCTCGCTGCAACCATGGGAGTGCTGACATGGGTCTTTGTTGACGGCAATCTACAGTGGCTTGTCGGTTCATTTACTCAAACCGGAACTTTAGATACTTCGATTGTAATTTTAATTGCAGTCGTTGTATTTGGACTTTCAATGGATTATGAACTCTTCCTGCTTTCACGAATTCGTGAAGAGCATTTGGCAGGTAAAACGAATGTCGAATCAGTTGCACTTGGTCTTCAACGATCCGGGCGCATCATTACGGCAGCAGCAGCGATCTTGGCATTTGTCTTTGCTGCATTTGTTACCAGTGGAGTCACATCAATTAAATCAATGGGATTTGGTGTGGCATTTGCGATTATTTTGGATGCCACCATCGTTCGAGGCTTACTGGTGCCGGCTCTGATGAGATTAATGGGCGAACGTAACTGGTGGGCGCCAAAGTGGATGCAACGATTTACTCTTCACCACTAACCTCGCGTACCCTTAGAGCATGGATTTAATCGCTTCCCTTCAATGCGAAGATCAGCCAGGCATCGTGCAT
>CAIUSQ010000274.1 GCA_903901905.1 uncultured Actinomycetes bacterium | reverse complement strand
TATCACTTGCCTATGGCAAAGGTGCAACAGGTAGGGGCATGGCAAGTGGGGGAAGTAAAGCAATAAAGGAGTTAGAGAAAGAACAAAAGACCCGCAGCACGAGAATGGTGCGAGATGGACTGGATGCGGCACTTTTAGACATTGCCACGTTTTACCGTGATGTCATGATGGTGCAGGCGGGAAGCAATGACGGCCTGATTAATAAAGAGCTAGAAAATGAAATTAACGCATACGCTGCTAACAACAAGCCGCAGGCAACAATTAACAAAATAGGCGCGATTATGGAAGCAAGGGTTAATTTGGGTCATAACGCTGCGCCATTGCTGACGGTTGAGGCGCTGATGTGTGTTTTAGCCCGCTAACTTTAGGCAACGGATAGCTTTTTAAAGCCTTATGAATCAGAGCAGGAGCTATTTCTCCTCATCGTTGTGCTTCTTGTTCCAAAGCACATTTCACTTAATTGTAGATTCTTCAAACATTAGACTGCCAGTCCAACGAAACCTGGAGCTAGTGGGATCATCAAAATCTGGAATCATAGGCATTTCCTTTAAGCTGCCTTGAATTGATTTGCTATGCTTAAAGCCACACCTTTGGGGAGAAAAAATGTTTCAAAATTTTGCCAATGCAGATACACCACTTCCATTAAGTAGCTGGGTTTCAATGGATGACTCCTCGAGGCTTAATGCTGTGAGTACTCAGATACAAACCAAAACGGAATTTTCTGGCATAACCCCAACCCGAACCTTTACTACGGGACAAGTTTATGTGGCACTAAATGAACCAGTCATTTCAAGCATGCGTGGTGGAATGTTACTGGATTTAGAAGAGCACTTAAAAAATTCAATCGATCCATCAATTAATATTTGGTGTGAGCCACTTGGTGACAAGAATTCACTTCGTAATTTGCGAGGCATTGAGATTAAATCCCCAAACGAGAATTCTGAGAGAGGTCTATAAAAATGAAATTTTCAGAAAATGTTGTCGCAACTCGCGAAGGAAATCTAATTTTAGATTCGCATAAACTCTCTTATCACTACGACCGTGTTGCGGCATGGGAAAATGGGGAACGGATTGCACCCATAAGTGTTGACATGGCTTTAACGCGAGCGTGTGGGGCAATGTGCTCGTTTTGCTATGCGATGGTCCAGGAACCTCAAGAACGCTCTTCGATAAAAACGGAGGCTGCATTACATTTGTTGGACGATTTTGCAGAAATTGGGGTAAAGAGTGTTTCCCTTATTTCAGATGGGGAAAGTTCTCTTTCTAAAGCTTATGTTCCATTCATTCAACACGCCCATAAGCTCGGCATTGATGTTGGAAATGCAACCAATGGTTGGGAATGGGAACCTGAAAAAATAGACCAAGTTCTACCTTACTTAACTTGGGTTCGGTTCACTGTTGCGGCCGGGCGGCCAGATAGTTATGCCAAAATTATGTACAAAGGGCCAGAGCACACGAGAGTATTCGATCGGGCGATGGAACACATTCGTTATGCAGTCGAACTGAAGAAGAAGTTGAACTTGAAAGTAACCTTGGGAATCCAGATGGTATTAATGCCAGAGTTTAAAGATGAAATTATCCCTTTTGCAAAGTTGGCTTTAGAACTTGGGGTTGATTAT
>CAIUSQ010000273.1 GCA_903901905.1 uncultured Actinomycetes bacterium | reverse complement strand
GTGAGACTGTGTGACGAACAGCAGACTCTTTAATACCGAGTTCGGATGCAATCTCAGAAGTTGAACGACCCTCCATCTCCCACATCACGAGTGCTGCGCGCTCTGCAGGGGATAACATCGCAAGTGCTTGACGAATAATCGCTGCATCCTCTGCAGCCGAGATAACTGATGAGTGATCGCCATCTACTTGCCATGCAGCCTCAACTTCGGCGGTGGCATCATCTAGAAGTACGAGGTTTGGACGACGTCCTTCGAGACGGAAAAGATCGATGCAAAGGTTTTCAATTGTGCGGTGTAAATAAGAAAGAGCGTGATCTGTTGACTCAAGTTCTGGAGCTGCCAACATGAACTTAATCAGCGCATCTTGTGTGATTTCTTCAGCTTTAGCGGAATCCTTGAGTACGCGATTAGCGTGGGCAAGAAGTTCTGAACGGTGCTCTGTGTAGAAAGCACCGAGCTCGGCAACGGTCCACACACGTGGTCCTTGCACTGGAGCTGACTTCTTAATTGCCACTTGGATTTTCCTTAACCGGTTTTGTATTACAGAGCCGACCGTCGCCGCCTCTACCTGCTACTACGCATCCGCAGCCTGAATGTAGCGAAGGATAGACAAAACGGACATTTCGTCAAGGGAGCGGGGTTACTCCAGACCTTAATTTTACCGTGCCTAAGCATAAATCCTGCGCAGGCAAGCCAAAAGGCGGCCTTCCTATATAGAAAACCGCCCTTTGATACTACTTATATGCGCTTAAGCGCCTTTTTTACACCACTTAGATTTAAGGGCTGCCAAGACGAGTACGTTATCTGAAGTCATAGTGTCTATCTCAGCCTGTTGAGTGATTTTGTCTGCTCCACCCAAAAGGCCAAGCATGTCCATAGCCTGTGGAATTAGATCATCTTTGATGGAGACATAGCTGTCGTAACCCTCAAGACAGGTCTTTAAGGCCCATGTGTTCTTTGTTGGCGTGACGAATGGATTCTTGCCACAGAGGTAGACCTTTTTGCCAACCTTCTTCACTGAACCTTCCTTTGCGCAGGAAGTTCCAGTCTTGATAGTCGCAGCCGATGCTGGTGTGACAACAGAAGTGGCTAGAAATAGGCCTAGAGCTGAAGCGATTACGATCTTGCGAAGCATAGATACCTCCATAGGAATAGCCGAAGAATAGCAAGAAACCCTTATTTTTAAAGGGGCGCAAGGGTGAATTGGTTGGTAATCCTCTGTGAATAAATGGTTCTAGAGCAGATCAGAGATTCGAGCCATGCGAGAAAGTGCCTGACAGGCCGATCTAATAATAGGTATTGATAACAAAGCACCGGTGCCTTCGCCAAGTCGTAAATCTAAATCAAGAAATGGATTTAATCCCAGATGCTTGAGTGCAATTTTTGATCCTGGCTCGGATGAGCAATGTGCAGCAATAAGGAATTGTGTTGTGTTTGGTTTTATTGCTTCGGCAACTGTTGCTGCTGCAAGTGTGATTACGCCATCTAAAATAACTGGTATTTGTAGCGAAGTTGCTCGCAGTATGTAGCCAGTGAGTGCAGCTATTTCTAGGCCACTAATTTGTGCAAGCACATCTAGCGGATCCTTTGTGGTTTTTGTCTTGTTGATTAAATGCTCAACTATCTCAACCTTTCTTACATAGGTTGCATCATCAATTCCT
>CAIUSQ010000272.1 GCA_903901905.1 uncultured Actinomycetes bacterium | reverse complement strand
TACAAATATTGCTAGTCGCTTTGTCGCGGCGAATATGTTGTTCACGAGTTTGTAGAGCGAGCCGAAACGCTGGATTGCCATGTGCATCCAAACTTTGTCCAACCAATCTGCCAGGTAAAGAGCGTTCCAATCCAGATCGAACACTTAGAAAACCTGCATGTGGGCCTCCAAAACCCATAGGAACACCAAAGCGCTGCGCAGACCCCACTGCAATATCTGCTCCCCACTCCCCTGGTGCTTTAAGTACGGTAAGCGCTAGAAGATCTACCGCTGCAATAAATAGCGCATCTCTATCGTGCGCCCACTGCGCTAATTGCGAGTAGTTTCGAATTTCACCTGAGGAGTCCGGATATTGCACCAGTACCCCAAAAACGCTCGCCTTCGACAAATTTGAAAGAGAGTTCGCATCAGAAAAATCAACTACTTGCACGGATATACCCAACGGCTTAGCTCGCGTAGAAACAACTGCAAGAGTTTGTTGATGGACTTTCTTATCTACCAGAAAAACTGCTTCATCGCTGCCCTTAAATACTCTCCGAGCTAATGTCATGGCCTCTGCTGCAGCGGTGGATTCATCCAACATGGAAGCATTCGCTGTTTGCAAAGCAGTAAGTTCGCAGACGACCGTTTGAAATGCGAACAGTGCTTCCAAACGTCCCTGTGAAATCTCCGGTTGATACGGTGTATAGGCTGTGTACCAAGCAGGGTTTTCTAAAACATTTCTAAGTACGACTGGCGGTGTAATAGTTGCGTAATATCCACGGCCGATCAAAGAAGTAAAAACCACATTCTTATTTGCTATTTCATGAAGTGCTGCAATGGTTTCAATCTCTGTGAGAGGTTGTGGCAAGACATTTTCCAACTTCTCTGTGATAGCGATATTTTCTGGCACAACATCTGCAATAAAATCTTTTAGGCTGGAATAACCAAGTTCCATAAGCATTGTTGATGCTTGAACCGCATTAGGTCCGATGTGGCGGTTTTCAAAAGCCTCATAGGAATTCACAAGAACACCTCGCCCAAAATCAATCGCCCAAGGTCGGGCTATGGGCGCTAGAGTATTAGGCCTTAAGCGCCTTTGCTCTTTCGACGCAATGAAAGCTCGTCGTTATTCTCACCACTTACGAACTGCCCAGCGACCTCACCCTGAAGAACTGAAAGTGAACCTTCTACTTCGTGCCACACCTTGCCAACCGCGATACCAAAAACCCCCTGGCCGCCCTGCAATAGATCGATAATCTCATCGGAGTTAGTGCATTCATAGATTGAAGCTCCATCACTCATCAAAGTAATTCTCTCTAGCTCTACAACTCCACTGTTGCGCAAGTGATCTACAGCGGTACGGATGTTTTGAAGCGAAACCCCAGCATCTAATAACCGCTTAACTATTTTCAAAACTAAAATATCTCTAAAGCCGTATAGGCGTTGGGTTCCGGAGCCACTTGCGGTGCGAATGCTTGGCTCAACTAAACCTGTTCTCGCCCAGTAATCTAACTGCCGATAAGAAATTCCTGCAGCAGAGCGTGCTGTCGCGCCTCTGTAGCCGATCTCTAAATCCTGTGGGGACACGGGAATTCTCGATTCTCTTGGGGAATGGTTAAAGGTACGGGCTACAGATGCTGGATACAACAACCGACACGATCCAACCCTCTAGTAGAGGTTTAGCCTTTATCAGGCGTCTAAGTCCGGCCTCTAGCTGATGAAGTCTTCGGGGTTAATCTGATCTAAGAACTCTCTAAACTTCTCGACCTCTTGATTAGTCCCATCCCCTGCCGGCATCTCTATACCCGCCTTATTGAGCAGCTCTGCCGTGGCCAGAATATTGCTGTGGGTTCTAATTGCTAAGGCGATCGCATCCGAAGGCCTGGCATCAAGTGTTAACGCTTGAGCAGAGTGGTCACGGATTAGCAGAGTCGCGAAAAAGACTCCATCGACAATATCGGTTATATGAACCGCGGTAAGGGTTGCCTCTAATAGATCAAGAGTGTTGTTGAGCAAATCGTGAGTTAAGGGTCTTGTGGGCTCCAAGCCCTGTTGAGCAAATGCAATCGCCGTAGCATCACCGGTTCCGACCCAGATCGGTAAAAATCTTGAGCCATTAATTTCTTTTAGCAGGACAATCGGCTGATTAGAAGGCATCTCTACACGGACCCCTACAACCTCCATGGGTATCAGCATTGTTCGAAGTTTTAACGAACTCTGTTAAGGCCACCACGAACAAGGGCTGCGTGAAGTCTGATCGACAACGATGCGATCTCTTTTTGAACCTCTTGTGCACGGGCCTTTGAATCGGAGTTCTTCTGTCGGGTCAATGGGGTAATTACCTGCTCAATCAAACCAATCTCTCGATCTGCCGCAGATTTAAATGATCGAAGATGCCTTGGCTCGATTCCAAAGCCACCCATCTCAGTTACCGCTTTGGCAACAGCTAACGCGTCCCCGTCGTAATGACGACCACGGGGTGCAATTAGCCCATATCCTTCTAGCTCGACTAATTGATCCTCTTTTAGACCACTGTTTTTCAAAAGTTCGTCTCGAGATAAACGCATCTCGCTGACCTCTCCGAAGGTACTTGGAGCCATTTCACCATCAATAGTGGCAATGTTCATCGTTGGACGAGGTGTTGCCACTGCTCCAACTTGAGCAGGCTGTAGGCCGCGATCGATTGCATCAAGATTGTCTTTTATTACCTTCAAAGGAAGATACTGGTCGCGTTGAGCAAGCAAAACATATCGCAGGCGGTCTAAATCAGAGGTCGTGAATTTTCGATATCCAGATGGCGTTCTCTGCGGCTCGATTAATCCTTCAGACTCAAGAAAGCGAATCTTTGAAATCGTAATATCCGTGAAATCTCCCCGCAATCGGTTAAGAACTTCACCGATGCTTAAGTACGCCCGCGCTGGAACTGCCATGTCTACTCCCCTAGAAATCGATCAATTTGGTAATGCAAATCTTTGCTTCTTTATCAATTAGTTCTTAGAACTTTTGCTGCATTCCTACTTACTTCCAATAAACAATAGATGAAACTTTCCAATTTGAAACTCGTCTCCTGAGATCAGTGCTCGCTGCGTAATTGGTGCATTCTCAAAATATGTTCCATTGAGTGAGCCTTGATCTGTCAGAACAAATCCATCTTCAACCTTTGCGATCTTTGCGTGCAGACGTGAAACCGTAATATCGTCTAAAAATATGTCGCTATCGGCAGATCTTCCAATAGTTACGCCCTCTGGTGTGATAAGAAAACGTGAACCCTTGTTAGGACCACGAGCGATAATCAGCATAGATTTTTCTGAATTAGAGCCCTGAATAGCGGCGATAACTTCGCGATCTTCGGCTGGTAGTCCAGCAATAATCTCTTCGAGCTTATTAGATGGGGAATTACTAACCTCTCGAAGGTTTAGATGGAGGGTCGTTGTTAGTTCGTTCTTTGGTGCCTCAGCAACCATTTCACAACCTCCTGACCGTCAACCTAAGGGTGACAGTAGAGGGGGAAAATCCTTTGGTCAAGCCGTGATTTCTGCGTATTCCAGGGCTGTTAGAAGCCCTGGCGGCTGAGCGATTACCTCAATCTTTGCCAGCCAGCCTTGACCGTAAGGATCAGTATTAATGCTCTCCGGTGAGTCAGAAAGGGATTGATTAATCTCAATAACAACACCTGAAACCGGTGCATAAATATCTGAAACACTTTTTGTTGATTCAACTTCTCCGCACACAGCACCAGCTGTGACTTTCTCCCCTACCTTTGGTAGTTGAACATAGACGATGTCACCCAATGCCGCCTGGGCATAGTCGGTAATTCCCATGGTGCAGATAGAAGCATCAATGCTGACCCACTCATGTTCCTTCGTATACGAAACATCACTTGGAATAGATGACATATTTTCCCCTTAACTGCACAACTGCCTGACGTGCATATCCAACACCTGTCGAAATGTAGAGTGCAAAACCCCATATTGCAAAACTCCAACCGGTAACAAATGCCAGTTCACCCCGCAGCCCATCAGATTGAGCCAGCAACAACAGAGGGAATGCATACATCAAGTTAAAAGTGGCGGCCTTGCCTAAATATGTAACTGATAAAGCAGGGATCAACTTTCGTGCCATAAGAATTGTAAGAACCCCGAGGATTAGATCACGGCCTATCAAAACAAGAATCATCCATAGCGGCAAGATTTCCCGGACAAGAAAGACTATAAGTATTGCAAAAATGTAAAGTCGATCAATAGCAGGATCTGCTATCTCGCCAAATCGCGATGTTTGATTCCACGCTCTGGCAATTTTTCCATCAAAATAATCCGTCGCTCCTCCAATAACAAGAACAATGATCGCCCAACCATCTTCTTCAAGATTCAAAGCAAGGTGAATAAAAAGTGGAATCCCCAGAAAGCGTAAAAATGTTAGAGCATTAGGAACAGTAATCAACGTGCTCACTGGTTGTCTCTTTCCTTTACTCGAATCGCAACTTGCACTGGAGTTCCAGGGAACTTGAACTCCTCACGTAAACGTCTTTCAATAAAGCGGCGGTAGGACGCCTCGATCCATCCACTCGAAAATACAACAAACTTCGGAGGAGCGATGCCGGCCTGAGTTGCGTAGTAAACCTTGGGCTGCTTGCCACCTCGAACTGGCGGTGGTGTGGCGCCTATCAGCGCGCCCAAGAATGAATTCAATTTCGCCGTAGGGACTCGTCGCTCCCAGCTATCGAGTGCAGTGCGCAAAGCCGGTGCCAGGCGATCCCTATGCCAACCAGTTTTGGCGGCGATGTTAACTCTCTGTGCCCACTCAACCTGATCCAAGTGGCGATCTATCTCTCTATCTAGTGCAGTGCGCCGATCTTCATCAACTAAATCCCACTTGTTCATGACGATCACCATGGCCTTGCCTGCCTCTTCAACCATTGTGATAACTCGAAGATCTTGTTCGGTAATTGGTTCGGATGCATCTAAAACAACCACTGCTACTTCACAACGTTCAAGTGCAGTAGTTGTGCGAAGTGATGCGTAATAATCTGTTCCAGAATCCTGATTAGCTCTCTTTTTTAAGCCGGCTGTGTCGATAAATCGCCAAACCGATCCACCAAACTCAAGAAGTGAATCCACGGGATCACGAGTTGTACCTGCTGCATCATCAACAATTGAAAGCGACTCCCCCGCAATCGCATTAAACAAGGAAGACTTTCCAACATTTGGTCTACCGATCAAAGCGACTTTTCGATAGCCATCTTGATTTTGCGCTCTACCAACTTCAGGTAAAACGGCAACTATGTGATCTAGTAAATCACCGCTTCCGCGACCATGCAGAGCGGAAACAAATCTTGGTTCACCTAAACCTAAACTCCACAAACTGTGTGCTTCTGCTTCTTCTCGCTCGCCATCAACTTTATTTCCAATCAGAATGGTTGGCTTTTTAGCTTTACGTAGATGCTGGACCAAAATGTCATCCTCATCTAATGCGCCAACCTGCGCATCAACGACGAAAGCCAATACGTCAGCATCTGCCATGGCTAATTCGGAGCCAGCACTTACTTGCACAGAAATTCCATCAGGCTTTGCTTCCCAACCACCTGTGTCCATAATGATGAAGCGTCTTCCACCCCATTCGCATTCATACTTAACGCGATCACGAGTGACACCTGGAACATCTTCCACTATCGCTTCTCGACGGCCTAAAAATCTATTTATCAACGTTGATTTTCCAACGTTAGGTCGACCTAAAATCGCAACTATTGGTAGTCCAAGAAGATTTCTTTGTTTTAGAATTTCCCAAATACGATCTATCGTTTCTTCCAAATCTAAATTTGTGGAATCTATCTCCACCGCATCATTTGCCATCGCTAATGGAGAGTGAATGCGGGTGGAGTCGATTGAATCTCTTGAACCTAATGAGGCTTTGACATCAACTGATTTATCCTCAACTTCATCTTCTCGGCGTCTTGCCCTTGCATCTAAATCTGCAGTCAGAAATATCTTTAATCCCGCATCGGGTGCCACGACTGTTCCAATATCTCTACCTTCGACAACCACTCCGCGTTCACTTGCATCGATGATTCGATGTTGAATTGCCAGTAGTTCTTTTCGAATCTCCGGCATAGCGCTAATCCGTGAAACATTTTCAGTAACTGAATGCCCACGTATTGAATGAGTTATCTGAACATCTCCGGCGAAGATATTTGGCGAATTTGGGTCTGACTCGAAGCGAATGGGATGATCTTTTAATAACTGCAGAATCGAAAATGCCTCTTCGCAGTTATTCTCTAAAGCTAGCCAAGTTACAGCGCGATAAAGTGCGCCCGTATCTAAATAGTTCCATCCAGCACGGTGAGCTATCGCCTTAGCGGCGGTAGATTTTCCTGCACCGCTTGGACCATCTATTGCTACCACTATGCCCATGAGATGAGCCTACTTCTAATTGCGAATTGGATGAACGTTCCAACCAATTGCGCCAAGATGATCAGATAATTTGCGTGCATCAACGGCCGAAAGAGCCAACGTTATTAGTGCGCTTAGTTGGCCAGGCGAGTGTTCGATTACCAAATCCTCAACATTGACACCCAATGTTGAACACTCGTTAAAGATTGCCGCAAGCTGTCCCGGCTTATCGTCAATGACTATGGGCAAGTAACTGTATTCCCGCGCCTTACCCCCGTGCTTGCCTGGAATTAGTTCTCGACCAATACGACCTTGTAACAACATTTTTTCAATGTGAGAAAGATCTTCAAGATTATCAATCAACGCCTCTAGGTCTATCTGTAAATCCTTCAACAGCTCTGTGAGAACCTGGCGGTTGGAATAAATTATCTCTTTCCAAAGCTGCTCATCCGAGGCTGCGATTCTGGTTGAATCCCGCAATCCTTGACCCGATAACTCCATCCATTCCGGCTTGGTGCCGATCAGTTGCTTAGCCAAAAGTGAGGAGAAAATTTGAGGTAGGTGCGAGATCTTGGCTACTGCGGCATCGTGATCTGAGGCCGACAAGATTAATGGAGTAGCCCCAAGCAAAGAAATCAATTCCTGCACAGTTTCTGTGCATTCAGAGTTTGTCGAAGGTGTCGGAGTTACCACCCAGCTGCGTCCAATAAATAGATCAGCTCTTGCTGCACTAGCTCCCCCAATTTCGCGCCCGGCCATTGGGTGACTTGGAACAAATTTCGGGGACATTCCAGCGATTGATTCAACCTTTAGTAGAACTTCAGTTTTAACACTACCTACATCCATAAATGTAGAGTTTGGGTTTAAATTAAATTCTCTCTGCAAGACCAATTCAATTTCTCTGGTGGGCAATGCGAAGATGACTATCTCAGGTGACTCATTAACCTTTGAGCCAATCAAATCCGAGGCTAATGCTTGGATTTTGGGATCTGAATCGATCATTTCAACTCGAATTCCATGTTGAACCAAGCCCAAACCGATAGACGTACCTATTAGCCCAGATCCGACTATTCGGACCTGGGAAAAACTCTTGGAAAACTGGCTTTTGGGCTCCTTTGAGCCAGTAATCCCGCTCATTGAGCTATATCGCGACGAAGTGCGGCCGCTCCGCGTAGATAAACGTGAGAAATTTGATCGGGAGCCAACTCAGTTTCAACAAGCAAGAGCGCTCTTACCGTACGATCCAACGCATTGGGCACTGACACCTCAACCGAACCTATGAGGGGGACGCTGGCAAAACCCATCTCGCGACAGGCAGCAGCTGGGAAGGCTGCCGTTAAATCTGCTGTGGAAGTAAAGAAAACCGAGATCACATCTGAGGGTGAAATCGAATTGGACTTCAGAATAGAGCCAATTAACTCCTGGACTCCAGAGGCTATTTCCGTCGAGGTATTTGCCTCCACCTGGATTGCCCCTCGAATCCCACGCGTTGCCATGGGATAAGGATACCCGCCTTGTCTCAATCCGGCGGGAGGTTAGAAAATCTAGAAATAAATTAAACCGTATATCGACATACTGTCTTTACTACTATTGACGTGACTGAATGAGGTCTGTCAGCACGCGATCTAAATATGCGATTATTATCGATAAATCCATATTAGAGACCTTTGTAGGCTGATTCTTCTTACACTAAGTAGATATATAGACAAATGAGACAGGTAAAATTGGTATATCGTTTTATAGATATTTTCTGCTAATGTATATAAAGATTAAACAAGTTAAAGATTTAAAGCTCTTTGTAGATTAAGCAATTCTGTTTTGTTAAGGTCCCGCCATCGCCCTTCAGGTGTATCCCCCAAAGAGATGGGGCCGAATTTCGTTCGGACTAATCGGAGAACGTCCACACCAACCGCCTCCATCAATCGCCTGATAATGTGATAGCGGCCCTCATGTATCGAGACCTCGATCCACCTAGGTGAAATCTGCCTATAGCTTAAGACACGGCCCATCCCGTCTTCGAGCTCAACTCCCTTAAGAAGAATCTTGTCTATGCCCTGAGGCAGAACCCCGTCGAATTCGATGATGTAGGTTTTCTCTAGCCCAAAAGACGGATGGGTTGCGCGGAATGTTAAATCCCCATCATTTGTAAGCAGAATTAGCCCTTCAGAATCCTTGTCCAGGCGGCCAACATGAAAAAGCCGTTCCTTTCGAAGATCAATAAAGTCATCTAAAGAGGGGCGGCCATCTGGATCAAACATGGTTGACAAAACACCCTTAGGTTTATGAAGTACTAAATAACTCTTAGACAAAGTACGCTTAATTGTCTCACCATCTACCATTACCTCACAGATGGTAGGGTCAAACTTGCTTCCCATCTCGCGAATGACGACACCGTCGACGCTTACTCGACCTGATTCGATTAGTTCATCTGCTCCGCGCCTGCTAGTAACACCGGCATCGGCAATTATTTTGTTAAGCCTCACTTGGGCCATGGCTATCCTCCCGACAGTCAGGAGGATAGGTTAGCCCAGGGGTCAGTCAGTTAGCGAATCGAGAATCTCGTCCAAACCTTCAAGATCTGGAAGGTATGGAGCTAGAGCTGGCAAGTCATCCAAAGCGTTTAAGCCTAAACGCTCCAGAAAGTAGCTCGTCGTTTTATACAAAATCGCGCCTGTTTCGTGCTCTAGGCCTGATTCCTCCACCAAGCCACGGGTAACCAAAGTCTTCATAACCGCTTCAACGTTCACGCCGCGGATCGCCGAAACGCGAGCCCTAGAAACTGGCTGGCGGTATGCGATGACAGCAAGGGTTTCAAGCGCCGCCTGGGTTAGACGCGATTGCTGGCCATCTAGGACGAATTTTTCGACTACGGCTGAATAGTTGGGATTGCTGTAGAAGCGCCATCCCCCATTGATCTTGCGGAGGGAAAAACCTCGATCTTCATAGCTTGTCTCTAGAACGGCTAAAGCAGCCTCCACTACCTCAACGGGCTGCTCGAGAACTTGAGCCAGGACTTCTTCGTTAAGCGGCTCATCAACAACCATGAGGATCGCCTCAATGGAACGCTCGACTTCTACATTAGACATTCTCGCCACTTTCTGTCGAATCTTGCATATTCAAGACCACCGGAATGTCGAACTCATCGGTGATCTCAACTTCACCTTCCAAACTGCCAGTCCAGCTTATTTGAAGCTCTCCCAGGGCTATAACCTGCTCAAAACGCAAGACCCCCTGACGGTAAAGGTCAAGTAACGCCAAAAAGCGAGCTACAACCACAAGGGTATTGTCAGCATCCGAAATTAGATGTCTGAAACTTACTGTTTTCCCGGCTCGAAGGGCTTGAATCACGGTCTTTGACTCTTCGGCCACGCTGACCATCGCCGAGTGTAAATGTTCTAGTGCGACAACAGGTGTGGTTTTGGGTGTGAGAACTCGCTCCGCGATTGCGGCAAAACGGGCTGCTCCCACCCCGATCAGCACCTCAGGCAATAGGGCCGAAAGAGCCGGGTCTAGGGCCACGACCCGCGGAAAGGACTTTTCGGCAGCAGTGATGCGCTCGCTAAAGGTTGCCGCAATCTGCTTGAAGGCACGGTACTGAAGCAAGCGCGCAAATAAGAGATCTCGCGCCTCCAACAGAGCCAAATCTTCTTCGTCTTCTACATCCCCGCTTGGGAGCAGGCGGGCTGCCTTCAGATCTAAAAGAGTCGCCGCAACAACTAGGAACTCAGTGGCCTGATCTAGCTCCCACCCTTTACCCGAACTCTCTAATTCTCGAATAAATGAGATGAACTCATCAGTGACCGCACTAAGCGCCACCTCGGTGACGTCCATTTTGTGCCTGGAAATGAGCTGCAATAAGAGATCAAAGGGGCCATCGAAATTGGCCAGGTGGACAGAGAAAGCACCCGATGCGGGATTAACATCGGTTGACTCTTCTAATGAAATCTCCATTGGCGCACCCTACTTCACGCTTGCCTGTTTTCTATGTAACGCCTAGGCTCACGGCTATATCAGGAAAGAGGTTTGAAGATTGAGCGCTAAATCGACAATTGCTGAAGAGGTTGCTACAACCGCCAACCTGCTCGGCAAAAAAGCTAAAAACTTCCCTGCGCCTGCAACCTTGGTTAACCATGGCAGCGCAAAAATTATCTCCATCTTCAACCAAAAGGGCGGTGTAGGAAAAACCACGAGCACCATAAATCTTGGCGCAGCATTGGCCGAACTTGGCCGCCGTGTTTTGTTGGTGGACTTCGACCCACAGGGCGGTCTTTCTCTTGGTCTCGGCGTTAATGCCCACTCCTTGCCGTTAGAGCAAACTGTTTACTACGCCTTGATGACTCCTACAGCAAAAGTCGATGACATCGTTTTAAAGTCTTCAGTTGCTGGTCTCGATTTCTTGCCAGCAAATAGAGATCTTGGCACTGCAGAGACAACTCTAGGTGCTGAAATTGGAGGTCAGCAATACCTAAAGCGCGCACTGGCACCACTGAAGGATTACTACGATGTCATTTTGATTGACTGCCAACCAACGATGGGTCAACTTACGATAAATGCATTAGTTGCATCAGATGAAGTTATTGTTCCCATGCAATGTGAGTACTTTGCGCTTCATGGATTCATCGAACTCAAGGGCAACCTTGATAAAGTAAAAAGTTTCTTGAACCCAGAGTTACGATTAATAGGGATCTTGGCGACAATGTATGACAAAAAGACTTCGCATAATCGTCAGGTTCTAGAGCGCCTGTTAGAACAGTTTCCTGAAGATGTCTTTGAAACAATAATTGCAAAAACAATTCGTTTCCCAGAAACCACAGTTGTTGGAGAACCAATTACAAAATATGCTACTTCATCTGGTGGAGCGGCTTCATACCGCCGCTTGGCCAGAGAGTTAATCGCCAGAGGAGGCGCACGATGACACGCAGAGCCAATCTTCCAGGAGCCGATGAACTCTTTCGTTCAACCTCTCCAGCACTTTCTGCGGTCCCAACACCAACAACCACCGAAGTCTCTGCTCCTCTTGTTCCCCCTGCGATAGCGACACCAAAAGCACCGTCTTCGAAAAAAGGTGTCCGCACTATTGCTCGAAGACGAGTAACAACAGTTGATCGCTCCCCCTCCGGCCGTGAGCGACATGATGAAAAAATTACTGTTTACCTCTCACCAGATGAGTTATTCGACTTAGATCAGGCGAGATTACAAATGCGTGGAGATCTAGGTTTAGCTGTTGATCGCGGACGCATAGTTCGCGAATCCATCGCTGTAATTATTGCCGATCTTGAAGCAAAAGGTGATCAGAGTATCTTGGCCCGCAGATTGCGCGGTCAGTAAAAATCATTTTGCTCGTGGATGAGCTAGAGAATAACTCTCGCGAACCTTATCGATCGTGATCAAAGTGTAGATCTGTGTTGTTGTTACAGATGCATGGCCCAAAAGCTCTTGCACTACACGAATATCCGCTCCTCCATCAAATAGATGTGTCGCATAGGAATGTCGAAACACGTGCGGCGAAACATGATCAGTAACTCCTGCAGCTTTGGCAGAATCTAAAACCATTTGCCATGCTGATTGACGTGAGATCCTGCCTCCTCGTGCGTTGAGAAATAATGCTGAAGTATTTTCAGGATTCTTGGCCATAAGATCTGGTCTAATTCGCACGCTGTAATTTTCAATGGCTTTAGTTGCAAAAGATCCGAGAGGAACAATTCTCTCTTTAGAACCTTTACCACGTAGCTTCAAAGTGGTTATCTCGCCATCACTAGTTGAGGTAGTACTCAGATCATTTACATTGATCCCGATTAATTCGCTAACACGAGCCCCGCTACTGTACAAAAGCTCCAGCATCGCTTGGTCCCTCAAGGTAATGGGATCACTCTCTCTATATGCAGAGTCAATCATTGCGAGTATCTGCGTGATGGTTAACGCCTTGGGAAGACGTTTAACGGATTTTCCTGATGCAATTTCAATCGTTGGATCGGCAAGTCCATACTCTGCCTGCAAGTGTTTGAAGAAAGATCGTAAAGTTGAATCTATTCGATTAATTGTAGATGTCGAGAGATTATCGGTGCGAAGTGCGATCTCAAATCTTGTGATCTCCCCCGGCGTGATTGAAGTTAAATCCATGTTCCCTAGAAAAGAGTTAAATTTGGCAAGATCGCGTTTGTAAGCTGAGATTGTGTTCTTCGATAATCCTCTTTCGATCTGAAGATGATTCAGAAAAGATGAGATCGCAGAATCAGTATTGAACGCTGGAGTAACCATGTGCCTGAGCAACGGCGGGGTAATAGATCTTTCCGGCATGTACATTCAAACCTTTTTGCAGGTTTTTATCTTGCAGACAAGCGGCTTCCCATCCTAAATTAGCAAGAGAAAGTGCGTAGGGAAGCGTTGCATTTGTTAATGCATAGGTAGATGCAATAGGAACTGCACCTGGCATATTTGCTACGCAATAAAAAATAGAGTCGTGCACTCTATAGGTTGGGTCGGCATGCGTAGTTGGTTTGGAATCCTCGAAACAGCCACCTTGATCAATTGCGATGTCGACGAGCACTGACCCCGTTTTCATTTTCGAAACTAGGTTGTTGGATACTAATTTCGGTGCTTTTGCACCGTGAACCAAGACCGCACCTATGACTAAATCAGCCAATTTTACTTCTCTTTCAATTGCATGTTTGGAAGCAACAAGTGTTTTAATCCGACCTGCGTATACAGTGTCGATGTATTGAAGACGATTGATTGAACGGTCAAAGACTGTTACATCGGCGCCCATACCAACCGCGATTACTGCCGCATTTAGACCTGCGACTCCGCCTCCTATAACAACAACCCGACCAGGTGCGACACCAGGAACACCACCCAAAAGAACTCCGCGCCCACCTAATGGTTTTTGTAAAGCAGTAACGCCAACCTGTGTCGCAAGGCGTCCTGCCACTTCACTCATAGGCGCTAGTAGTGGAAGAGCTCCATTCACTTCAACAGTTTCGTAAGCGAAAGCAGTTACCCCTGACTTAACGAGAGCATCGGTACAGGCCTTAGATGCGGCCAAATGAAGGTAAGTGAAGAGAATCTGACCCTCACGCATTTTCGTGTACTCAGATTCAAGCGGTTCTTTAACCTTTAGAACTAAATCAGCCTTACTCCAAACTTCATCAGCAGTTCTAACAATTACTGCTCCTGCTTCGATGAAGTCATCATTTGTTATCGAAGAGCCTATTCCGGCGTTGTCTTCGATTAAGACTGAGTGACCTGCATGAACAAACTCGGATACCCCTTCAGGTGTTACCGCAACACGTGATTCATGCACTTTGATCTCTTTTGGAACTCCAATTATCATGCTTGCATCTTGGCTCTAACTGCCGCAGCAATCAAGCCTATGAACAAAGGATGTGGCCGTGTTGGGCGTGAGCGCAGTTCGGGGTGAGCCTGTGTACCAACATAAAATGGATGAGCCTCCTTTGGAAGCTCTACGAACTCAACTAAATCACGCTCAGTAAACATGCCTGAGAAAACAAGACCAGCTTGTGTAATTTGATCCCGGTACTGATTGTTGACTTCATATCTATGTCGATGTCTCTCAGATATCTCCTGTGACCCATACAAAGAGGCGACAACAGAGCCCTTTAGTAAATCCGATTTATAAAGGCCCAATCGCATTGTTCCGCCCATATCGGCCTTGCCGGAAACAACATCTTTTTGATTGTCCATGGTTGCAATAACAGGCGTACCAGTATCTGAAAACTCAGCAGAATTCGCATCCTTTATTCCTGCCAAATTTCTTGCAGCCTCAATAACCATACATTGCAATCCCAAACACAAACCAAGAGTAGGAATCTTGTTCTCACGTGCAAATTTCAAAGCTCCAACTTTTCCTTCTATGCCTCGAATCCCAAATCCACCTGGTACGCAAATAGCATCTAGATCAGATAGCAATCGGGAGGCACCCTGCTCAGTTTCACATTCATCACTAGCAATCCATACGATTTCGATTTTTGCATCATTTGCAAAGCCGCCAGCTCGTAACGCTTCGCAAACTGATAAATAAGCATCCGGCAAATCGATATATTTTCCAACAAGACCAACCTTAACGTGGTGCTTAGGATGGTGAACTTTCTCGAGTAGAGCATCCCATTCACCCCAGACAACATCGTGAGAACTCAGCCCTAACCGTTTAACAACGTAGGCATCTAAACCTTCTGAATGTAAAACTTTAGGAATATCGTAAATCGATGGGGCGTCAACGGCAGCAACTACTGCCTCTGCGTCAACATCGCACATCAAAGATATCTTTTTCTTGACGCCCTCGGGGATCTCACGATCAGAGCGAAGGACAATTGCATCGGGGGCTATACCGATACTTCGTAGCGCTGCAACAGAGTGCTGAGTTGGTTTAGTTTTTAACTCCCCTGATGGCCCAATATACGGCACTAAAGAAACATGTAAGTAGAAAACGTTATCTCTTCCAACCGACTGTCGGATCTGCCTTATGGCCTCCAAGAAAGGTTGCGATTCAATATCACCAACAGTTCCTCCAACTTCAGTGATCACTAAATCTATTTCAGGACCTGCCATAGCAATGATTCGCTCTTTAATCTCGTTAGTAATATGTGGAATTACTTGCACGGTTTCACCTAAATACTCACCGCGTCGCTCGCGTGCAATAACCCGTGAATACACCTGACCAGTAGTTACGTTAGCTGAGCCATGAAGATTTCTATCTAAGAAGCGTTCATAATGACCAATGTCCAAATCGGTTTCGGCGCCATCATCTGTAACAAAAACTTCTCCGTGTTGAAATGGATTCATAGTTCCCGGATCCACATTCAAATATGGATCTAATTTTTGCATTGTTACACGGATGCCGCGGGCTACTAACAATCGGCCTAAACTAGATGCTGTAAGTCCCTTGCCTAGACTTGAGGCTACTCCACCTGTTACGAATAAATGTTTGGTCACATGCGCTTGGCCCATGGGGGTCAAACCTATCATCATCCAAGACGCTGGCGTTACATCTTTAGCGCTAATAGCTCCGTGGCGTGCTCGCGAGCACTTACAGAACCTTCCATACCGGCCAACATGCGCGCTATCTCTTGGATCCGCTGCTCACCTTCGACTCTTTGAACATCACTTTGACTCACTAAACCATCGCTATTTTTTTGAACAACAAAATGCGAATCCGCCCAAGCGGCAACCTGTGGCAAATGCGTTACAACAATTACCTGTGCATGCTTAGAAAGTTCAAATAACCTTCGACCGACTTCTATAGCTGCCTTACCACCTACTCCAGCATCCACTTCATCAAAAACATAGGTACCTACTGGATGCGTTGATGCAATCACTACTTCTAGGGCAAGCATTACACGCGACATTTCACCACCGCTAGCACCTTTGGCTAGGGCTACCATTGGTGCGTCTTTGTGCGACTGAATGTGCATCGATATTTCATCGCATCCACTACTTGAAAAATCTGACTCTTTAGGTGAACTGTAATCTGCAGAAACGACCTGAGTAATAAAGCTTGCATGGGGCATAGAAAGAGCTTGAATCTCGGTCGTCACAGCCTTTGATAATTTCTCTGCCGCTTTGACACGAATAGAACTCACTTCTTGCGCGGCAGATAGAAGATTCTTTTTAATACTCTTTAATTCATTCTCTAACTGCGTCAAACGTTCGTCGCCCCCGTTGAGATCTGCAATCGCATCAGAACTGTTCTCAAATTTGGTTACTAACTCCTTAATACTTGTCTCAAAATCTTGTGAAGTGCCGAAACGTTTTACAAACGCAACTAACTCTGCCTTACGGTTGTGCAGAGACTCCAATCGCTGTGGATCGGCCTCAAGTGCGGCCATATATGAATTCAGTTCGCTATTAGCATCGTCGAGAGTGAAGAAACTCTCACTAACTTGTTGATAGATCGCTTCTAATGATTGATCTTTCTCCCTGGCTTTCTCTAGAGCTCGTCTAGTGTTACCCAAAAGAGTTAAAGCTCCAGAGTCATCTTGTGAAATCGAAGATAAGGCCTCTTGCGTAGCCAGACCAAGTTCCTGAACACTAGATAAACGCGAGATCTCAGCCTCAATCTCTGTCATCTCACCTACCCTAGGGTTTACTTTCGTAAAAGCGCCAGAGAATTCAACTAACTCTGCTAACTCTGATTCTTTCTGAGCAATCGACTTTGTCAACGCTGCAATTCGGGTCTTCATCTCGTGATAAGCGTTAAGGCAATTCAGATATACCGACAAATCTAACTGTGCGAATCTGTCAACAAGTTCTCTTTGTTTAGCGTTTTTTGAAATGCTCTGATTGGCCGATTGAGCATGAACTTCTACAAGTTGGCTAGCAACTGTACTTAACATAGAAGCTGTTACGTTAACACCGTTGCTTGTTGCCTTGCTTTTGCCATCATTACTTACCGTGCGGGTAATGATCACTTGTCCATCATCGATGATCAAATCCTCAAACAAATTCTCACTTCCTTTGGGAATTGCAAATCTGCCGCTTGCGACTAAACGTTCTGAACCTTTTCTAATCAATGAGCTATCTGCCTTGCCACCTAAGATCAGATTCAGAGCGGTCAAGATCATCGTCTTTCCAGCACCTGTTTCGCCAGACAAAACAGTTAAACCTTTTGAGATCTCTAGAGCAGATTGATCGATGACTCCTATGGAGCGAATAGTTATCTCTTCGAGAAATGTTCGTTCACTCACCACGCCAGCCTTCAACGGGAAGCTTAAATTTGGCCACTAAACGATCACTAAATGAAGTGTTTTTTAAATGCGCAAGTCTTATGATCCCTGCGTTTCTAGTTACTAAAACTTTATCTTTCTCGATTAAAGGGAATTTACGCAAGGCATCGGCCGAAAGAAAAGCTTCAGCCGACTCAATACCCACCACAATTTTTGATGTTGGGGAAATAACCAATGGTCGCGAGAAAAGAGCGTGCGCCGAAATAGGCAAAACCACCAAGGCATCTACTTCTGGCCAGAGTATTGGTCCCCCGGCCGAGAATGCGTAAGCAGTAGATCCCGTAGGTGTTGAACAGATTAAACCGTCGCACCCCCACCTAGAAATTGGACGGTTATCTATTTCCAGAAACAGTTCAACCATTGTCGCCTTTTCGCGCTCGACAGTTACTTCATTGAGCGCCCAGCCTGAATCCACTGTTTTACCATTTCGGACCACTTCATATTTAAGGGTTATTCGCGAATCTATAACGTAGCTTTTGTTCACAACGGCAGCAATGACATCAGAAATTTTGGACTCTTCTACTTCAGATAGAAAACCAACGTGACCAAGATTTACACCAAGTAATGGAATCTCACGAACATGTGCGACTTCGGCAGCTCGTAGCGTCGTTCCATCTCCTCCTAGAACTATTGCAACTTCTACGTCAGGTAAATCAGAAATACTAACGCTCTTAATTCCATGAATTTCGACGTCAGAGATTGTAAACATATTGAATGTAGATTCAAAAGCTTTTTGAAGTTCGACTGCTGCGCTTACAGCATCCTTGCGAGAAGGGTTACAAACAATAAGAAGGTTACGCATTATTGTGGTCCCTTCGCTATAGCTTCATCAATTGCTTTTCGATCAATCTCTGGTGCACCTCTGCGCAGCCATAGAAAATACTCTACATTGCCAGCAGGACCTGGAAGAGAACTAGCGGTGACTCCTAAGGTTCCAAGGCCAACGTCATATGCAGACTCGGCCACATCTATTACTGCCGATTTACGTAGAGCGGGGTCTCTGACAACGCCTCCCGCACCTAATTTTTCACGTCCGACTTCAAATTGTGGCTTCACCATCACAACAAAGTCCGCATCAGATTTCGAAACAGCGGCCAGTGCCGGTAACACGAGAGTCAAAGAGATAAAAGACAGGTCAGCAACAACTAAATCAATCGGCTCTCCAACCATCTCGCCAGTTAAGTGACGGATATTTGTACGATCTAGAATTGTTACACGTTCATCTTGTCGCAGTTCCCATGCGAGTTGACCATAACCAACATCGACGGCAACAACATGAGCTGCATCCCTGCGAAGAAGCACATCAGTAAATCCACCCGTTGATGCACCTGCATCCAGGCAGCGTTTACCTTCGACAGTAACACCTTCAAAAATTGATAAGGCCCCGTCTAGTTTATGACCACCCCGTGAAACAAAATCATCTCGATCCCCGGCTATGACAATAGAAGTCTCTGCATCAACTTGCGTTGCTGGTTTAGTCGCTGGTATTCCATTGACCAAAACCGAACGCTTTTCAATTAGATCTGCCGCTGCGTCTCTAGATCGAGCGAGTTCACGTCTAACCAACTCGGCATCTAATCTAGTTTTCATAGCTTCTTTTACAGGCCGTCGATCGAAGACAAAGCTGTGTTTAATTTTTGATGAAGCTCTTCGAAGCGGACAGCGTGTTCACTCACTTCCATATCATCCATTTCGATTAATTCGGCTCTGACTTCAGCAACCAAACTCTCCGGATTAACATCAGGGGGTACGGAGTCTGAATCGTGGCCCATATTGTTTTCCATTACTTTACCTTCTTCGTTTTAGTTATCTTGGAACTCTTTTGATTGGTCGATTTCTTCTCTGATTTCTTGTTAGATTTTTTGCCAGGATCGCTCTTTATTCTTTTCATTGTGGGCTTTTTAGGATTTCGTCCCTCTTTAACTTTTTTAGTTCCAATCTCACCAGCGCTAGCAAGTTCGGCCACTTGCTGCTTTAGTGCTTCAAACTCACCGCGTTTTATAAAACCCATCTTCGAAACCGAGCGTTCGACTTCGTCTTCTATCTTGACGCGCAAAGCCTCTCCACCCTCTTTGAGCCAAAGGTTCAAAGAGCTAGCAACATCTGAAGCCGACTTGTTCCCGGTAGCAAGATTGTCGGCCAAAGATTTAAGGGTAGATTTGAGGTCGTTGTTGGTACTCATGAGGTTTAGCCTATCTAAGTGCACCTGAAATCGAGCCCTAATAATGTTGGAGAGGAGGTAATCAGGGGCTCATATGCCAAAAACTGTGGGCAACTAGCCTTCGGCGCGCTCTGACGCATCCGTGGAATCGTCACTATCTAACTGTGCACATTTTGCGAACCAAATCCTGGCTTCATCTTGGCGTCCTGCAGCAGCTAATGCATCTGCGTATGCATAACGAAGACGAACTGCCCATTCATCGGATTCATTTTTTAACTCTTTGCACGTCAATGTAACAACAGCTGCATCAAATTCACCGAGATCACGTCTGGCACCTGCTGCCACTATTCGCATCTCAATCTCTTCGGGTTTTGCAAGTCGCTTAACATCTGGCGAACCGGCCAATGCCAATGCTTTTAATGGATTTCCTAATCCTCGCTCACAATCGGCCATAACCGCCATTGAAGAAACATCACCTGAAATTCTAAAGGCTGCACGAAGTTCTCTTAATGCAATCTCAAAATATCCCGCTCTATATGCAGCATAGCCCGCACTTTCACGAACAACAGCTAACCGCCCAGCATGATGAGCGGCGGCGATACCGTGTTTGTGAGCCAACAATGGATCACTGTCTTGATACAGATTTATACACACCAAATGTCGAGATACAACTTTTGCATTCTCCGGTGAAAGACTAAGCAACTCAGCCCGGACGCTTTTTTCTAACTCTTCACCAGTTACATCTTCAGGAATATCAGGTTCAAAAATTCGTGGACGTAATCTTGACTGTTCCCGATCCATGGGCGCAGGCCTTGCCCCGCGTGGGTTTGAGCCGTCTCTTGTTTGACGGGGAGCTCCTGGCCTTGATGAAGAACCACCTCGCGCCGGAAGATCCTCTCTTCTACGCGATGAGTTTGGTCCGCTTGGTTTGCGCGGAGAATCACTGGAAGGTTTATCTGAACGTGGCCGTCTTTCAACCATCAGCTCTACCTCCAGTTCCTTTTTGAAATTTCTGTTTTCTTCCAATAATCACTCTTGCAACGAGTTTACTTTAATTCACAAAATTGTTTTTACTTCGATTTGAAAAATATCTTCAATAGGAAAATAAATTTCTTCTGAGAAATAAAAAAGGGGCG
>CAIUSQ010000271.1 GCA_903901905.1 uncultured Actinomycetes bacterium | reverse complement strand
TACTATTCACGTTCATGGATTCTCGATGCCGAAGGTGAAGTTGTGCGCCCCGGTGCATCTGAAGTTGGATTCTGGCGCGCAAAGCCAAATAATGTTTTGGAAGTAAATTTTTCTCACAACACAGGAATTACTGAAGGCTGGGTTGGACAATTCGATGGTCCAAAGATTCAACTCGTAATGGATCAGGGATATTCAGCGCCAACTGCAAAGATTGTTACAGCAGGAGTTCGCTTATACGGACTCGTTGCCGGCGAACTTTTCTTTGCATATGACATGGCAGCAGAGGGACAAGAGTTGCAAGCACATATTTGGTCGAGCTTAGAGCGCCAAACGGATTAGTTAGCGGCGATACGTACGCTTTCCACTTGAACCAATTTCGAGACTGAGTGAGCCATCAGCATTTACTTGCAGAGTAACGCTGCCCTTATTCGAGCCTCCAACAACTTTGTAACCCACTGCCCATGGCGCCATTGAACCCGCAGAGCGCGCAGGTGAGCCTGCTGGTTCTTGATAAGAGAATTGTGCAAGTTGGTATGTGATTGCCCCAGATGCCGAAGTCAATTTATCTGGAGTAACTTGGCCAGAGCCAATAACTAGTAATGCTTGTACAGAATCGCCCTTTGGATCGTTGAACCATCCAGTTGAAAAAATCCATTGAGAAGTATCAACTTCGTGCGGAGCAATTGCTAAATGGCTCCATGAATAATCATTCTTACCTTCAACTTGTCCGCCACCAACAGTTGATGTTGCTTTTTCATAGACTGAATTGAAATTTCCACCATAACCAAAAGTGCCATCAAGGAACCAGTTACCGGCTGCTGCACCGATCACATCATGATCAATTTTGCCTACACGTGGAGAAGTTGTTTTCTGCATCCATTTTTCAATTCCACTACGGATATCATCACTAAAGAAAGGTAAGAAATCTGCTGTGTAAGGCTTCCATGCTTCCATGGAAAGATAGGAAGCAGGATTTGCAAAACCAGGTAACCATTGCGTGCCATCAAAGACATTGAAATCCAACATGTTGTCGCGCTGGCGTCCAAATTCATCGCCAGCCTTTACTTTCACATTGAGGTTTATGGATCCTTTAGCGGCAAGCTCATCGACATATTTGGCAAGTACACCACTTGGCTTATTCAAAACCATATATACCGAGTAGAGATTGCAACCATGGTTGATTGTTACTCGATTTGTATCAGGTGCACCAAGAGTTGATAGTTCAGTAATCGTTCCGTCGCCGGGTGCGGTAACCGATACCCAATCGGATTCTGTGCGTTCTGATTTAGATTTAGAAAGGGAAGTTATACCAAAATAAGCATGGTCAATAGGGGTTACGTGCCCACTTACCATCATTCCATAAGGAATTGAAGGTGCCATTTTATCTAGTGGCACAACTGGTTTAGAAAATTTGATTGAACTTGGTGAGCATTTTGGTTCGACAGAATTTCCACCGCTCATAATTTGAGTCAGTGTTGGATACCAAGTTGGTCTACTTGTATATCCACCATTAGGAGTCTTTGGAAAGTCGGCTGATAGTGCATAACGTACCTTCCCACTTTTACAAATGACAACGACTAATCCATTCCATTCAATTTCACCCTCTTTTTTACACGATGAACCTAATTGATTACCTGTAGCTCCCGAACTCTGGCTCTGTCCTTCACTTTTTCTCTGTTCTCCTACGCTACCGCCACCTTGGTTTGCTTGACGCCATGAAGATTTTCCATCCTTTCCCTTAACGCATGTAAGAGTTACACCTGCACTTGATTTACCTGTCATTGCTTTTCCAGGATCGCAGAGGAAGCCCTCGGTTACAGAAGGCCCACCACCTGATGCTTGTGCAGATTTTGAACTATTGTTTTTGACACCTTTTGACCAGACTAAATTCTTTCCAGATTTTGTACATGTAAACGTTAAATTGTTAGACGTTACTTTCTGTCCTGACATTGTGCACTTTGTACCTGCTTTTGGCGATGCTGCGTTCGCACTTGTCGGCGTGGAGATAAGTGAAAGCGCTATGAAAGATGAGATGATGAGGGAGGTAACGTACTTCGAAGGCGTTAATTTCATAGGGTGAGATTAGAGGGTGGAAATAAAAAAGTGAATACTCTCAAGGTGAATTCTGGCCAATGTTTAGCCACCATGACGCGTAGCGCAATGGTGGAATCTCAGCACTATGGCCATCTAGTCCTACTCAATGCCGATGGTTCAATCTTGCTCGAATTGGGTCAACCTCGCGCACAAATGTTTCCCCGCTCATCAATCAAATCAATGCAAGCAGTTGCAATGGTGCGAAATGGTTTGAATTTTGAAGGCCGCAACCTAGCGCTGGCATGTGCAAGCCATGGCGGCACTGACGAACACCAAGAAGTTGCACTCGAAAATTTAGCAAGTGTTGGTTTGGGTGCTGATGCTCTTATGAATACACCAGATAGACCAATCTCAGATGTTGCACGTAAAGCATGGGGGGATAAGCCACCAACATCCCTTGCAGCAAATTGCAGTGGAAAACATTCAGCAATGCTCGCTACCTGCGTTGTAAATGGCTG
>CAIUSQ010000270.1 GCA_903901905.1 uncultured Actinomycetes bacterium | reverse complement strand
TGCGCCAAAGGATCATTTTCAATTGAAGTTGCCAAGCCCATCTCCACAGCCGTGGGTGCATCAAAACTCTCCCCTGTCATGAAAACACGAGCAGCTCTTTGGTATCCAACTAATTGAGGGAAAAGAAAACTCGATCCTGCTTCCGGCACCAATCCTAAAGATGCAAATGGCATGGAAAACTTTGCTGTCGGGCTTGCGACAACAACATCACAGTGAAGCAACATGGTTGTACCCACACCAATTGCGTTGCCTTTTACCGCAGCGATCAGTGGTTTTGGAAAATTAAGCAGTGACTCTAAAAATTGAGATACTTCTGAGCTATCACTTGTAGGTGGGTTGTCCATGAAATCTGAGATGTCATTGCCTGCGGTGAAATGTTGGCTTTCACTCGTAATGATCACCGCTCGAATCCCGAAGTCACCTGCTGCGTTATTAAGACCTTTTGCCAGACCTGAATACATTGATCTGGTCAACGCATTCATCTTTTCAGCCCGATTAAAACTTAAAACGAGGATATTGCCCTCTTGCCTGCTCAAGATTTCACTCATTGACCCATCTTATGGGGTGACGCAGGGGAAAAATAGGAACATACTGTCTAGGACGCGGAGAGGCGGCGCTAGTAATGGTTAGAGATATCACAATTTCAACCCGAGAACTGACTCCATTTGAAAAGTTGGTTCTGGAACTTGTCTGTGAAGGCAAATCAAATTCAGTCATCGCCGCCCAGACCTCTCATAATGAAAAGGTCATAGAAAATACTGTGAGTCGAAGTGCTCAGGTTTATGGAATTAAATCTGATCCTGATACAAATTTACGAGTTTTACTTGCCCTGGCATATCGCACTCACTATGGAGACCAGGCCTTCGATAAATTAGATATGCCTTGCGGACACTTTGAGATAGGTCCAGATGGGCAAGGAATGTGCAACCGACACATTGATTAAATAATGCGTGTTTGTGCAACAAAGTGATTAACGAGTGATTCATCAACTTTCAATTCTGTTGAGTGCAGACACTCATGCACTTACTCGCGAGTGCTAACCCCACCTAATTCTCAATCTACAGGTTGTTTGAACTAGTAAACATGGCATGTGTTGATCGCGTTGATCAATGTTTACAAAATATCCTCTAGAGGAGAGAAAAATAATGAATCGTAGAACTTTTGACAAGATAGTTTCATACGTTGGACTTGGACTTGCCGTACTGCTCTTTACCTTTGCAGGGCTTCTTAACTTTGGTGCCTCATTTGCCAACGAAAGCGTGAAGACTCAATTAGAAAATCAGAATATTGCATTTCCCGCAGAGGAGAGCTTGCCTGCCGATACAAAAGATCAACTAACAAAATGGGCGGGTATGACAGTAAATACTGGAGAAATGGCGCGTGATTACTCAGATCTTTATATTTGGGAACACATGAAAGGATCAGCTATCGCTGTGACAGGAAAACCTTCGACTTACTCAGAAGTTTCTGGAACATATATGGGATTAGTCCGTGGTGGAAGTACTGATGTTGCAACGATCACAAAATATGCTGATCTTCGTGAAACACTTTTTATGGGAAATACCTTGCGTGGAATGCTACTTCAGGCATATGCCTTTGGAACCATGGGAGTAATCGCCGGATATGCTGCAATCGCTTCTTTCCTTGCAGGCCTTCTCTTCCTCTTACTAGCAATCGCAGGATTCATGCACCTTCGTCGCACTCCTATAGAAGCGACGATTTAACCCTCAACTCTCCGTGAGTGGTTAAAGAAAAAGCCCCCGGGTACTGCTGGGGGCTTTTTCTATGTAAGAGGAGTTTATAAAGTAGCGGTATCTACTTTAATCTTTGTAATTATCGATCTAGCTTTCCGGCGATGAAATCTTCAACCTTATTATGGGCCGCTTCATCTGTGTACTGAGTTGGTGGAGTCTTCATGAAATAGCTAGATGGTGAGAGCAGCGCTCCCCCACTCTTGCGATCAAGACCGATTTTTGCGCAGCGAAGTGCATCGATAATCACGCCAGCTGAGTTTGGTGAATCCCATACTTCCAACTTGTATTCAAGGTTTAGCGGAACATCGCCAAAGGCACGGCCCTCGAGGCGAACATAGGCCCACTTGCGATCATCTAACCAAGGAATGTAGTCAGAAGGTCCGATGTGAACGTTCTTCTCACCTAAGTCATGATCTAACTGAGATGTCACAGAGTTAGTCTTTGAGATTTTCTTGGATTCAAGACGATCACGCTCGAGCATGTTCTTGAAGTCCATATTTCCACCCACGTTTAATTGGTAGGTGCGATCTAGGTGAACACCACGATCTTGAAAAAGTTTGGCCATGATGCGGTGAGTGATAGTCGCACCAACTTGGCTCTTGATGTCATCTCCAACGATTGGAAGTCCTGCATCAG
>CAIUSQ010000269.1 GCA_903901905.1 uncultured Actinomycetes bacterium | reverse complement strand
TCCCATTCCGATCAGATTGGAACGGTGAATTCTTTCAAAGCTTTCTGCAATTACCGCTCTAACTCCAAGCAGCGCAGTACCTTTAGCAGCCCAATCTCTGGATGATCCTGATCCATATTCTTTACCTGCAAGAATTACTAATGGAACTCCAGCGTTTTGATAGGCCATAGATGCATCAAATATTGTTGTTTGTTCACCGCCATTGAGGAAGTTGCGGGTGTATCCACCTTCAACACCATCTAGTAGAAGATTCTTCAAACGAATATTTGCGAAAGTTCCGCGGATCATAATTTCATGGTTACCGCGTCTTGATCCATAAGAGTTAAAGTCAGCGCGCTCAATGCCATGCTCGGCAAGATATTTACCTGCGGGAGAATCAGCTTTGATGTTTCCGGCCGGTGAAATATGGTCAGTTGTTACTGAATCCCCCAGAATTGCAAGCACTCGTGCTCCTGTGATATCTACAACTGGAGTTGGTTGCTTGGGCATTCCATCAAAATATGGAGGTTTGCGCACGTAAGTTGACTTGGCATCCCACTCAAAAATCTTTCCAGTTGGGGTAGCAAGTGATTTCCATCGGTGATCGCCTTCAAAAACGGTTGCGTAATCTTTCTTAAACATCTCAGAAGAGATCGATGAATCGATAACGTTCTGAATCTCCTGAGGTGATGGCCAAATATCCTTTAGATATACATCTTTTCCATCAATGTCTTTACCCAAAGAGTCTTTTTCGAAGTCATGGTCCATGGTGCCGGCAATTGCATAGGCAACAACTAAAGGTGGTGATGCCAAGTAATTCATCTTCACCTCTGGGCTGATACGACCTTCAAAATTTCGGTTACCCGATAGCACGGCAGTAACAGCTAAATCACCTTCGTGGATAGCTTTACCAACTTCGATTGGCAATGGGCCGGAGTTTCCAATACATGTAACACAGCCATATCCGACTAAGTGGAAGCCAAGTGCCTGCATATACCGCGTTAAATCTGCACGATCGTAATAATCGGTAACAACTTTAGATCCTGGTGCAAGAGTTGTTTTCACCCACGGCTTTGATTTTAATCCTTTTTCAACAGCCTTCTTAGCAAGCAATGCAGCACCAATCATTACTGAAGGATTTGATGTATTAGTACAGGATGTAATTGATGCAATTACAACATCTCCATTTTTAACACGTGTTGCACCTGCTTTAACTTCACCCTTGTTTGTTTTCTCGCTCAAATATGTTGGTAATACCTTTTCGAAAGCTTCTTTCGAATCACTGAGTGCAATTCGATCTTGGGGTCTTTTTGGTCCAGAGATTGATGGAACGACAGTTGAGAGATCTAGTTCGACTACTTGCGAGAAACGCGGTTCAACGGATGGGTCATGCCACATTCCCTGCTTTTTTGCATACTCTTGAACAAGTGCAATCTGCTCATCACTGCGTCCAGTTAAACGAAGATATCGAAGCGTTTCTTCATCTATTGGAAAAATTGCACATGTTGATCCGTATTCAGGACTCATATTGCCGATTGTCGTGCGGTTAGCCATTGGAACAGAGGCAACACCAGAACCAAAGAACTCAACAAACTTTCCGACAACTCCAACCATGCGCAAAATCTCTGTAATCGTTAGGGCCATGTCTGTTGCTGTAGTTCCCAAAGGAAGCTGACCCGTCAGTTTAAATCCAACAACACTTGGAATGAGCATGGAAACTGGCTGACCCAAAAGTGCAGCTTCGGCCTCGATTCCGCCTACTCCCCACCCTAAAACACCAAGTCCATTAACCATTGTTGTGTGTGAATCTGTTCCTACAACTGTATCTGGATAAGCTCGCACAACTCCATCAACGGTTCGAATCATTACTACTCGAGCCAAATATTCGATGTTTACTTGATGGACGATTCCCGTTCCAGGAGGTACGACTTTGAACTCATCAAATGCGCTCTGCCCCCAACGCAAGAACCTATAGCGTTCTTGGTTTCGCTCGTATTCAATATCTGTATTTTGTTCAAAAGAATCTTTGGTTCCAAATTTATCTGCAATAACCGAGTGATCAATAACTAGCTCTGCAGGGGCAAGCGGATTTACTTTTGCGGGATCGCCACCTAACTCAACGATTGC
Organism: uncultured Actinomycetes bacterium; assembly: GCA_903901905.1. Next base: position 1,880 of record CAIUSQ010000269.1, on the reverse strand, counting down.
CTCACGCATTGTTGCAAGGTCTACCACGCATGGAACGCCCGTGAAATCCTGCATCACAACTCTTGCAGGGGTAAATTGAATCTCAGTATCAGGCTCTATTAATGGATCCCAGTTTGCTAATGCCTTGATGTGTTCCTGCGTGATGTTTGCGCCATCTTCTGTTCGAAGTAGGTTTTCAAGCAATACTTTCAAACTAAAAGGTAGGTTGGCCGCGCCTTCGATGGCCGAGATATCAAAAATCTCAAAACTCTTACCCGCAACTTTTAAGTTTTTCTTTGCGTTAAAAGAGTTTTTACTCACCCGGGCACCCCATGTTTTCTATGTCTTCAAGCCCTTAAGATACATCAGTCTGAACATAAAGAGCAACACATTCGACGTGATGTGTCATTGGAAAGAGATCGAAAGCGCGGATATTCATCAATGAAAAACTGTGATTTGCAAGATAAGCCGAATCTCGCGCAAGTGAAGCTGGATCACAGGCCACATAAATTATTGCTCGAGGATGCATTCGGGCTATTTGAGCAACAACTTCTTTTCCTGCTCCCTCTCTTGGTGGGTCCAAAATAATGACGTCGGCCATTGATATTCGGGGTAAATGTTTGGCAACATCACCAGTTATAACTTTCACATTCGAATTTGAAGCAAAGTTTCTTGAAGCATCACTTGTCGCGCTCTTACTGCCCTCTATCAGATCTACATGTCCACTTTCTCCGATAACTTCTAGAATTGCGGCGGTAAATAATCCAACGCCACCATATAGATCTAGAACATGTTCTCCTTGCCTGAAGTTGCCAAAGTCCAAGACAGCGTTCGTTAATACCTCTGGTGCCATTTTGTGACTCTGCCAAAAAGATTCGTGACTAACTTCTAGCACCTTATTCAATACTTTTTCGTGAAGAACAGCTGGACCTTGCGTAATTCGGGCCTTCTCTTTAGCACCCGTACTTGCCAATGCAACTGTCCTCTCCCCTGTGTTGGAAGCGCTGACTTCAACCCGATAATCAGGTTTCAGAGCCTTTTGAGATAGTTCAGAAATACCTATTTCATCTATACAAATCAAACAGTCCGTAACCGGGATTACAGTGTTCGATCGAGACTTATAGAAGCCTAGCTTTCCGTTGCTATCTGTCGTTGCAATAGCTCGTGTGCGCCATTTTGTCGTTTCGCTAATCTTTTCGACATCAACTGCGATATCCATTTTTGCAATTCGAGCAAACTGTTCTGCGATCACCTGTGATTTCAATGTGCGTTGATATTCCTCGGAGATATGCTGAAAATCGCATCCTCCGCAACCATCTGGGCGAGAAATTGCACAAGGAGCAGTTACACGAAAATCAGATGGGGTTTTAACTGAAACAACATCTGCACGAATAAAGGTTTTCCCAATGCTTGTAAGTTCAACTGTGCACACTTCGCCAGGAATGGCATGGCGCACAAAAATTACTGCTCCATAGTGGCGGGCAATGAAGTGACCTCCATGGGCAACTTTTTCAATTGTGACCTCGATGCGGTCTCCAATTTTTAGGGTCGAACCCTGCTCTAATGCCATAGATACAAGCCTATGGGTGTAAGTTGTACCTTGTGCACGTAGTCATCATGGGTTGCGGTCGAGTTGGATCGTCTTTGGCCGCCGAATTAGAGGCGGCAGGTCATACGGTTGCAGTAATCGACCAAACTCGTGAAGCATTTCGACGTTTAGGCCCCGACTTTAAAGGACGCACAGTAACGGGAGTCGGATTTGACCGTGACAATTTAATTGAAGCAGGAATTCAAGATGCTGATGCATTTGCAGCTGTAAGCAATGGTGATAACTCGAATATTTTGGCAGCAAGAGTCGCCCGGGAAACCTATGGTGTGCAAAATGTTGTAGCACGAATTTA
>CAIUSQ010000268.1 GCA_903901905.1 uncultured Actinomycetes bacterium | reverse complement strand
CGATGAGGGCCTTAAAAACCTTGAAGTACGGGAGTGTGGCTAGCGATGCTGCGATCATAAATCCAAGGGGCACCCAGTATGCGATTTCGGGTCCAAATTCATCAATCACTTGGCCCGAAAGTGCACTGGCGATGGCTCCACCTAGTGGCATTCCCGCAACTACCCAGGTCAAAGTCTCTGTAATTTGCTCAGGTGGAACAGCACCTTCAGCAACTCCATATGCATTGATAACAAGTGGTGCAACTGCAAATCCATTAAAAAATAATGCAACAGAGAGCCACAATAGAGAATGCACAAACAACATAGGAATTGATAAAATCGTTAGCGCAAAAAGAAATATAAGAAATCGTGCAGCGCTGGAAATCTTCCACTTAATAACTCCATTACCTATCGCAGCAACTGCGCTTCCGCATGCCCAGATTGCCAATAAAATTCCAGCTTTATTTTCTTGGCCTTGGATTTGAGCAAAAGCAACGGTAACAATTGCAATTGAACCAAAAAACCCGCCAAGTAAAACTGTTGGAAGCACAACGGCTTGAACTTGTTTATTTATAATAACCGCTGGATGTGGATCTACTACACGCTTGGGAGTGGCTGGGGGTTCGGTCGACTTTTGCATGACAAAAAGCGGAACTCCGATAGCCATAAACAAAATCCCAACAATGATGCCTGCAGCTGGTGCTATTGAGGTTGCGCAGGCGGTCACAATTATTGGACCTAGAATGAAAACAACCTCATCCATTAACGCTTCAAATGAGTAGGCAGTATTGACCAGATGTCGATCGCTTTCATCTTCTGCCGTAGTGGATGGATCAGGGCTCAAAACATGTAGCCAGCGCCGACGAACAAGTCCTCCTGTATTTACTGAAAAACTTTCGGCAAAAATTATGGCCACAAACCAAGTCCAGGTTGGAGTCTGGTTTAAAACCAAGAGCGTGAACAGTGATAGTCCGGCTATCTTTATTGGAACAACTCGTATCAGCATGCTGCTTTGGCCTATTCGATCTGCCACCCGAGACCAGTGTGGGGTGGCAATCGAGATAGCGATCGATGCAGCTGCACTTAGTCCACCGGCGATTGCATATGAACCATTAACAGAGACAACAATGAAAACCAGAGCAAGAGAGTCCATAGAAATTGGCATCCGAGCGATGAGCCCTGAAATAGAAAATTTGAGAGCCCCTGGCGTGCGTATCAAGGTCGTGTATGCCGAGAACATGGGCATTAGTCTAGACCGCGGTTACACTCGGACTATGACAGATTCCAAGACACTGTTAGATCTCGCACTCACAATTGCGCGTGATGCAGGAGATTTATTGATGGATCGTCCAGCATCCTGGGATCTCACATCTAAATCAACGGCCATAGATATTGCAACACAGATGGATCTAGCAAGTGAGAAGTTCATTGTTCAAGCGATTTTAAAGGCAAGACCAGAGGATGGAATAATTGGAGAAGAGGGTGCATCTAGAGATTCCAAAAGCGGAGTTACATGGGTGATAGATCCCGTAGATGGAACGGTCAATTATTTTTATGGGCTGCCAGGTTGGTGTGTATCGATTGCCGCAAAAGATAAAAATGGAGCATTAGTTGGTGTAGTCCATTCACCTACAGTTAATTCTACTTGGCATGCATCAAGAGGTAATGGAGCATTTCTCAATAATATAAAGATTGCATGCAATGAACCAGTGGAGTTAAACCGTGCACTAATTTCTTCGGGCTTTGCATATGATGTAACAAATCGAATTGAACAGTTAAAAATTGTTAACGTTCTTCTTCCCAAGATTCGAGATTTGCGCAGAATAGGTTCTGCCGCCGCAGATATTTGTCATGTAGCCACAGGTTTAGTTGATGGTTATTTTGAAACCGGTTTGTTCGAGTGGGATCTGGCTGCTGCTCAGCTAATTGCCCAAGAGGCTGGAGCCATTGTCACTACCCGGCGCTGGCATGGACTTGATTTGACCGTGGCCGCAGGTCCTCACCTTTATGGACAACTCAACGCTCAAATTCCTGAGTAAGTTCGGGGGCGGGGCCCGATTTACGCTTACAACCCTGTGTGTGGCACAATACGCAATCTGCACCGCCAAAGCGTGTGCTTTAATGAAATGACAAAAGGATCGAAAATATGAACATTCTTGACGCAGTAGATGCAGCCTCGCTGCGCAAAGACATCCCGCAGTTTCGTGCTGGCGATGAGCTCAAGATTCATGTTCGCGTTATCGAAGGTAGCAAGAGCCGTCTTCAGGTTTTCCAAGGAATTGTTATCCGTCGCCAAGGTGATGGCGTCCGTGAGACTTTCACAATTCG
>CAIUSQ010000267.1 GCA_903901905.1 uncultured Actinomycetes bacterium | reverse complement strand
TGTTGCTTCACCACCGCAAAAGGAGTTCGCAGGTCTGCCTCACCCAACTATTTTGGCAACGTGTGCACTACTTGGTGTAACTGAAGTCTTTGCTGTTGGGGGAGCCCAGGCGATTGCCATGTTTGCTTATGGTGTTGAAGATTTGTGTGAAAAGAGTGATCTAGTTACAGGTCCAGGCAATATCTATGTAGCTGCTGCAAAACGCGCATTACGTGGTGTGATTGGAATTGATTCAGAAGCTGGACCAACCGAAATTGCAATCCTGGCAGACTCTTCTGCGCGAGCAAACGATGTTGCTGCGGATTTAATTAGCCAAGCTGAGCACGATGTCATTGCTGCAGCTGTTTTGGTAACTGATTCAAAAGAGTTGGCACAAGACGTTGAAGCCGAACTTAAGATTCAAGTTGCAAAGACTAAACACAAAGAACGCATTACATCTGCCCTCTCTGGCATTCAGTCAGCGATTGTCTTAGTTGATGATGTGAAACAAGGTATCGATGTGGTTAATGCCTATGCCGCTGAGCACTTAGAAATTCAGACAAAGAATTCGCGCGAAGATGCTGCACAGATTAGAAACGCTGGAGCAGTATTTATTGGTCGATTCTCACCAGTCTCACTGGGAGATTATTCAGCGGGTTCTAATCACGTCCTGCCTACTGGTGGATGTGCTTGTCATTCAAGTGGTTTATCAGTTCAGACATTTCTGCGTGGCCTTCACTTCATTGAGTACAGTGAAAAAGCCTTTACTGACCTAGTGCCAACGGTTGTGACATTAGCTAATTCTGAAGATCTGCCTGCGCACGGAGAAGCGATGACTATTAGATTGGAAAATTCGTAAATGAATTGGCCAACTTGGTTGCCCTTGCGCAAGGACTTAACTCCTCTTACTCCTTATGGCGCACCGCAGGTTCCTGCGCAAGCATCACTTAATACTAATGAGAATCCCTATTCGCCTTCACCTGCTCTGCAGAAAGCGATCGCTGATGCTGTGATGGTTGCGGCTGCGAATTTAAATCGCTATCCCGATCGTGATGCCAATGAACTGCGAACTAAGTTGGCCGGCTATATCAATTCAACGTCTAAGGTAAATCTCACGATAGATAACATTTGGGCAGCTAATGGCAGTAATGAAATCATTCAATCTATTTTTCTAGCTTTCGGCCAGGGAAGTGCACTTGGCTTTACGCCTTCATATTCGATGCACCCACTCATTGCAAAGGTCTGTGGGACTTCGTGGATAGATGGAAAGCGAAATGCAGATTTCTCACTCAATGTGCAAATGGCAGTGGAGCAGATTGCAGAATTAGAACCAGTACTAACTTTTATTACAACACCTAATAATCCAACGGGTGAGTCTGTTTCAATCTCTGAGATCAAGTTACTTGCTGATGCCGTGGCGAAGGTCAACGGCTTACTTATTGTTGACGAGGCTTACGCTGAATTTTCATCAGAGGAATCTGCGATCAGCTTGATTGCTAACAATCCTCATGTTGTTGTGATTCGCACTATGAGCAAGGCATTTGCATTTGCAGGAGCAAGAGTGGGCTATTTGGTCAGTGATAGTGCAGTTAAAGATGCCATGATGCTTGTCAGATTGCCGTATCACTTAAGTGCGCTCACTCAAGCTGCAGCATCGGTTGCTATTGATTTTAAAGATGAACTACTGGGATATGTCTCGGAGTTGATACGAGCTCGGGAGTCATTGACTGTGCAACTACATGCATTGGGGCTTGCGACTTTGCCGAGCAGCGCAAACTTCATCCTATTTACAGGATTTAGCACAGATGCCCCTAAACTTTGGAATGATCTACTAGGTAAAGGCGTCCTAATTCGAGATGTCGGCCTACCTGGGTATTTGCGGGTAACTGTCGGCAACGAAGCCGAAAACAGATTATTTAT
>CAIUSQ010000266.1 GCA_903901905.1 uncultured Actinomycetes bacterium | reverse complement strand
CGTAGGGCACCACCTATTGCAAAGTATTGATCCCAACAAAGTAATTGATTGAGAGCCACCATAATAGAACCACGCCAACCAGAATAGGTGGCATTCATTGCGCCGTCTTGTTCCGCTGTTCCCTCGTTGCGAAAAATTAAATGGTGCCCTTTTTTCTCAAGACTCAACATCACCCGATGTGAACGTCTATCACCTGGGCGACAACATTCAACATAAGTTCTATCGCGCCATTTGCCATCAGGCAAACGCTTCATTTTTTCTTTAAAAGCAAGTTCACCATCGTTAAGAATTTTGCGCATCACAGCTTTTACAACATCTGCGCCGTATCGCTTAAGAAGCGCTTCTACACGGGCCTTGGCGGTATTGTTACCCGCTAACTGCGCTCTAAAGTCCAACGCTACAGCTTCAGGCTTTCGTGAAGCGCGCAGATAAAGTTCTTCAATATCACGGCGAATTTCACCGTTTTCAATAATTTTCACTGGAGGTAACAAGATACCTTCTTCGTAAGCACTTTCAGCGGCCAAACAAAAACTTGATGGGGTGATGCCACCGATATCGTATTGATGCAAGCAATTGGTGACCCAGCAAAACAGTTCATCTTCGTGAAAAACTGGGCAGATAAGCATCACATCTTGCTGATGGGCAGCACCAACCCAAGGATCATTAGCTAAAAACATGTCCCCGTCTTTAATCCCTGGATTGTCGGATCGATTCTCTAAAATCCATTTAACTTGAGTATCTGTTACGCCTGACATGTATTGCATGTAGGGGCCAAAGAATACAAATTCGCCATCTTCAGAAAGAATAGATGGATTCAAATCCAAGGCGTACATAGCGACTGGAGATCCAGACAATCGCTGAATGGTTGCACCATGCTCTTCATTGATATTCCAAAGACTATGGCGGACCACCTCGTAAGTAATTGGGTCTATCTTGCTACTCGCTTTGCGATGCAACTTAAGCTTAGGCGAAATATTGAGTTTTTCAGGTGGAATGTATCCGCCCTTAATTGCATCAAAGCCATGATGTTGGGAAGTTTTACTTTTAATCATGATGTTCAGCTTCCAAAATGTAGTTCAAAGTTACCCAGAGCATCAACATGGAGGACCTGTTTAGGTTGGACAACTATGTTGGTATCAGTTGTTTCAACTACCGCAGGGCCATTTACCTGCTGACCAAAACTGATTAGCGATCCGTCATAGATTGGTGTCTTCGTTGCTTTACCCAAGTCACTCCAATAGACCGACCGAAATCCTGTGCGAGCAGAGGCGGAGGCGCTTGGTTTTCGACGTGTTTTTCGAAGCAATTTAAGCGCAGGAGTGGCACTGCGCGCTCGCAACCGGAAAGTTACCATCTCCAACTTAGCGCTACTGTATGAAGAGCCCTTACCGTAAATGGATTCATAGCGTTGGTAAAAGGCTTGGGTCAGTTGTTCCAGACTAGTCTGATTAAGTCGAGATGATCGTTGAAAAAAAGATGCAGGCAATTCAACTTCAACTTCGTTAATCTGCCCTCGGTGACGCATATCAATTGAAAAACTCAGCTCAACAGAAGAAGACTTAACACCATCGCTTTTCATCTGCGCCATCGCTTTGGTAGATAAATCTGAAAGTACGCTATTGACTCTAGCAAGATCAAAATCTGAGCTTTGAATTTCAACTTGCTCGTGCACATGCAATATATCTGCTGTAGCTGCACCAAATGCACACCAAGTTGAGGCAATGCGATTTAATGGAATCAAAACCTTTCTAACACCAAGCTCTCTAGCAAAAACACCAGCATGAACAGGGCCTGCGCCTCCAAAAGCAAAAACAGTAAAGTCTCGCGGATCCAACCCTTTTTCTACTGTTGTCTTTCTAATAATGTCCGCCATTTTAAATTCTGCAATCTTTGCGATTCCAGCCGCTGTTTCCATCAAACTTAAACCAATTTCAACGGCAACTTTTCCAACTGCTTGCAATGATTTTTCGCGGTCCAATTTAATTCGGCCACCCAAAAAATTATTTGGATCTATGTAACCAAGTACAACATCAGCGTCTGTCACTGTTGGTGACGTATTCCCCTTGCCATAACATGCCGGGCCAGGGTCGGCACCCGCGGACTCAGGCCCTACCCTCAATGTATGGGTTACTGCGTCAACCCGAGCAAGGGAGCCGCCACCCGAACCGATAGCTTGAATGTCTACCTTGGG
>CAIUSQ010000265.1 GCA_903901905.1 uncultured Actinomycetes bacterium | reverse complement strand
CTTTCCATTTTGATCTCCCTCTACTTTGGTTATTTAAGTAAATCTCCATCCTCATCAGCAAGATGAGCGAACCTAAATGTTAGGAGTAAAAGTACTGCCGGCACAAGGAGGGCGGCGGCGACCGAGACTCGTTCGGCCACAAATGAGATTATTAGTCGAATCACAAACAAATACATTGTGAAGACTAGATAAACCCGACCTAAGGCAACGTTTAATGATGTACCCGATTTGTCGCCAAGAACCTTGATGAATATTGCCTGGATTCCACCGATACCAAACCCACCGATTAACACGCCAAATCCAGCCGCGATAAAAGCCAACCACGGAGAGGTTTCAACAATTAAGAATGCGCCGTAAATTCCGATTGCATATCCGACGCCCCCAATAATTGAACCGTAATGAATAAGGTGAACTGGGCCGAACCGTTTTAACATCGGGGCAAATTTCCATCTTGCAATGATCATCGCGAGTGAAAATAAAATAAAGTAAATCACATGCGGTCCCGCTGGAATATTTAAAGTTTCGCGGGCAAAAATCGCCATCCAGTCATTTGTAGCAATTTCAATTACAGTAGCGCAGATTAAGCCCAAGCTAATTAACCACTCTAATTGAGTGCGTGGAATTAACTCTTTTACAAATTTGAATCCAAGGTGCGGTTTTTCACCTATTGCAAAATCTCTAGATGAGGGAACTTGATTTGCACAGTAGAAAAATATGGGTGCTAAAAGAAGTGACACAACTGTTAAGTGAGTTCTAACAGAAACAAATGGCGAAACGATTCCACCAATAATCATGACAATTAAAAATCCAATGTTAAATGAGCCATGCATCTTTGGAATAATTGGACGGCCGATTTCCTTTTGAATTGCCGTCTGGACACCTAGAAGAGCAATATGGAGGAAAGAGCCTCCAACGGCAGCAAAGAAATTTATCAATGCGAAGATCGCAACATTTTGAGTCCAAGTTAATCCTGCATAACTCACAACCATTAAAAAGATCGAGATATTACTTACTGTTTTTGACCCAAAACGCTCAATTACATATCCAGAACTTCCATATGCCACTAATGAGCCAAGAGATCCAAGACCTAGAAGTGAACCAAAAACTTCATTATTCAATCCAAGCATCTTCTTGATTTCGGAAAGACGTGGAATCCAAGAAATAATCAGAAGCGCGAATAGGAAATTCATCGCAAGCAAATACTTATTTGCGCGCTCTAGATCATGGTGCTTTTTTGCTGAACTTGACATCTAAATTTACTGCTTTCGAAATCTGAATTAACTTACTCGGATGCTTAACTATAGCAATTAATAGCGATACCTACTGAACTGGGGTTTCTAACATTTCAGTAACAAGTGCAGCAATGGCAGAACGTTCACTTCTTACTAAAGTTATATGTGCGAAAAGTGGATGACCCTTGAGAGCTTCAATCACAGCAACCACTCCATCAAATCTTCCAACTCTCAAATTATCCCGTTGTGCAACATCATGGGTCAAAATCACTCGAGAGTTCTGTCCTATTCTTGAAAGTACAGTT
>CAIUSQ010000264.1 GCA_903901905.1 uncultured Actinomycetes bacterium | reverse complement strand
GCATAACGAATGGCGCCAACGGTTGCGATATCCACGCTATCGACAAGCACAGCGACATCATGTCTAGAGATTGATGTAGCTCGTTCATGTTCGCGCTTTACCGAAAGTGTTTCTTGCTCTCTCGTATATTGACTACGCAATCGCAGGAATGTCATAACCAAAATCGGAGCCGTAACCAGTACTAACCAAGCACCCTCAGTGAATTTAACGACCGAAAATATAATAACAACTAGGAGAGAGATTGATCCGGCGAGTGCATTAATAAAGACCTTAGCTCGCCAGGCGCCTGTTCTATTTCGCAAAGCATGTCGGGTCATTCCAAACCCAGCTAAACAAAAACCTGTAAACACACCTAGTGCATAGAAAGCCACAAGATGCTCTACTGAGCCCCCAGTAATAAGAACTAAGAAGATACCGCCACCAGCCAGAAGTAGAATTCCATTAGAGAAAGCAAGACGGTGCCCACGCTTTGTTAATTGTCGCGGCAGGTAGCCATCAGATGCCACGAAGTTACATAGGAGTGGGAAGGCACTATATGTTGTATTGGCTCCAGCAAACAGAATTAACATTGTTGAAAGCTGAACCATCACGAACATCACCTGTCCAAAACCGCTGTCTCCGACGATTGCTTTAGCAATCTGTGAAATAACGGTTGGCGTGCCCGATTCGTAAGGCATAGCGTAGATTTTGTGAGCAAACCATGAAACACCAAGAACCAGCGTTCCAAGCAGAGCGCTCATCATAACTAAAGTACGACGGGCATTGACATGTTCAGGTTGCTCAAATAGCGCAACTCCATCTGAGATGGCTTCAAGACCAGTTAGGGATGAGCCACCATTGGCAAAGGCGCGCAGCAAGATAAATATGGCTGCAAAAGTGAGAAGCCCCTGACTCTCGCCGACCTCTATAGCACCTGGATTATTTGTTGCAAGCACTTCAAGGGTTCCAGTGAAATGGCGATACAAACCGATAGCGAAGACAATGAACATGCAGCCAATAAATAAGTACGTTGGTAAGGCAAAAACCTTTCCCGCCTCTTTAACACCACGAAGATTTCCATAGGTCAATAATCCAATCACCAACAAAATCATTGGGATTTTCCATGGATCCAGCGATGGGAAAGTAGAAATAATCGCTGCCACACCAGCGGCGGATTGAATAGCAACGGTCACGATGTAATCGAGCATGAGTGCAACTGCCGCTATTTGTGCAACGACTGGCCCAAAATTATCGCGCGAAACAATGTATGCACCGCCGGTTTTTGTATACACATTAATAACGTTGCGATAAGAGAGAGTAATAATCGTCAAAATCACTAATACAACTGCAGTCATTGGCATTAATATTGCAAATGCAGCTAAACCAAAGGCAGGCAGCAGTGCGATAAGAATCTGTTCAGACCCATATGCAGATGAAGAGATGCAGTCTGAGGCAAGAATTCCGAGCCCAAATCGCTTCTTCAAACGTTGATGGCCTAAGGAGTGTCTATTTAATGGATTGCCTAAAATCCGGCGTTTAACGGTGTACGCAAAAGAATCCTTCACATGCGCATGGTCCTGGAGTACGGCTGGTGTGGGCGCATCATCGGTCCACGACTTGGGCACTGGCACTCCTTAATTAATTGCATTCAATGCAAGATAATTGTATCGGGTCTATCGTAGAGCGCACTGGCTTCAACTTCTTGCAGGCAGAGCGTATGCTCGCCCTATGCGTACACAGTTATATATTGATGGCCAATGGGTTGAGGGTGCTAGCAAGGTCGCCGTCCATGATCCAAGTGATGGTTCGGTAATCGCCGAAGTCTCAATGGCATCTGATGCCCAGTGTGATGCCGCTATCGCTGCAGCCGATGCCGCCGCCGCTGAGTGGGCAAAGACTGCGCCACGATTTAGATCTGAGATATTGCGTAAAGCCTTTGAAATTATGACAAGTGAGATCGAAGCGATTGCAACGTTAATCTCGCGTGAAAATGGAAAAGCAATGCCAGATGCTCGCGGAGAAGCTGCCTACGCTGCAGAGTTTT
>CAIUSQ010000263.1 GCA_903901905.1 uncultured Actinomycetes bacterium | reverse complement strand
TCGCAGTATTTAGGTAAATGTTTGGATAAAGTCTCTTCATTATGAATGACTCCTTGCGTAACTTCCTCGATTGGATGGCCGGGACACCCCTGCGGGTCCTGATCATCATTATTTCGGCCGGATTAGCCCAAACATTTGGATCCCGAACAATTACACGCGCGATGAACAAATTAGCCGGGGCCGATTTAGTACCGGGGCCACGCAACATTGTTGCTCGCCAAAAAGAGCGAGCAAGCACAATCGGTGGAGTTTTATCTGCCACATTAAAGGTTGCAATTTGGATTATTGCAATTGCAATGGCGCTAGGTGAATTTGGTTTTGATTTAGGACCACTTATTGCATCAGCTGGTGTGGTTGGAGTTGCACTTGGTCTTGGCGCACAGACTTTAGTTCGAGATGTTTTATCTGGAATTTTTATGCTGATCGAAGATCAATATGGAGTCGGTGACAAGGTAGATGTGCTTGAAGTTCAAGGAACCGTTGAAAAAGTTGGACTTAGAGTTACTACTGTGCGAGATAGCTCCGGCACTCTTTGGTACCTACGTAACGGAGAAATTCTAAAGGTTGGAAATCAATCTCAATCTGGTTGATTAACCATGGCATCTGCAGCCAACTCTAGGTAGTCCCACAGTTGTTCTTTTAAATCTTCTTTAATCTCAACACCATCAACTGCAGTTTTCATTGCACGCAACCACGCATCGCGTGCTGCAATTCCAATTGTGAATTGGCTATGACGCATTCGAAGTCGTGGGTGGCCTCGATTTTCTTGATACGTTGTTGGTCCACCCCAATACTGAGAGAGAAACCATTGCAATCTTTGGGCTGCGCCCTTCATGTCATCATCTGGATACATAGGACGCAAAATTGGATCAGTTGCAACAACTGCATAAAACTGCGAAGTTAAATCTGCAAAGAATGCATCTCCGCCTACTTGTTCATAAAAATTACTCATATCGTTAGCTCACTAATCTACTCATGCGGCAGATTTACTAGTTGCCCGGCTCATTTTGATGGAATACATGGCAAGAATTGAAATAGGAATGGATGAAAGAAAGCAGAGCCACCCGTAACTTAAGGTTCCTATAATCACGCCAGCAAGTGCGCCGCCACCTGCGCCAGATAGATTCATTACAAGATCACTTGCACCCTGTGATGATGCACGGGTTTGAACATCAACACTTTCTGATAAATATGCAGAGCCCGCGATCAAAGTACATGACCAACCTAGGCCCAATAAAAACAGACCGATTCCTAATCTAATCGCATCATGTGCGCTGGCAGTGCCTGCAATAAGAGAGGCCGCTAGCAAAATCATGAAGCCAATCTGAATTACTCGCACTCGGCCAATGCGATCGCTGAGGGCGCCAACTAAAGGTGAAAATACATACATTCCAAGTACGTGCACACTGATTACTAAACCGATAACTGAAAGCGTTACATCCACGTGAGTCATGTGCACTGGAGTCATCACCATAACCGAGACCATAGCAACGTGCCCAAATGCAATAGTTAAAATCGCAAACAAAGCTTTAGGATTTTTTCGAATATGGGCAAGTGCGGCTTTTGTTGATTTCTTTTTTGTTTCTACTGAGTCATTTTTGTGGGCAACTAAATAAGGATCTGGCCTTAAAAGAATTAAAATCACTAGAGCGGCTAGAGTCAAAGTAGTCATTGAAATTAAGTAAGGCCCAACCAATCGTGGCAGACCAAATGCTTCAGCAATATTTCCTGAGGGCTGCATCAAGTTGGGTCCAGATACGGCTCCAATGGTTGACCCCCAAACAACAATAGAAAGTTGTTTTGCTCGGGTTTTATCAGTTGCTAGATCTATCGCTGCAAAGCGTGCTTGGTATCCGGCAGCCGATGCCGAGCCAACTAAAAATGCTCCCAATAACAACAAGACAACATTGTTTTGTGCTCCCCCAGTGATTGCAATAATCGAACCGATGGCACCAGTGATGTATCCACTAGAAAGTGCCAAACGACGCCCACCTTTTGCAGTTAAGCGAGCTAAAGGAAGCGCCATTGCCGCAGCACCTAAAACCGCACTTGTTCCTGCTAATCCTGCAAGAGTTTCTGATTCAGTGATAGATGCAACCAAAAGTGATCCAGCAGCAATTGTCCCAGCAATTCCCACACCATTTAGAACCTGGGAGAGTGCAAGAGTCTTGACGACTTTGCGTTGAATCTCGGATTCGCTGACTTCTAGGTGAGGCATTAGTAAATCCTACTGCTAGGAAGTTGATTACATAGCGAGCAAATTGCGCCCAGATCTAAATGTGGCGTGCGTGCTACTTTTCGAGATATTGAGTAAGGAACTTGCGCTCGTCATCGCTAAGTGGACGTGATTTCTTTGTCTCTATAGAAACAGCTACTTGAACACTCTTTACTCGTGCAACTAGCACACCTTTATCAAAAATCTCACATGTCATTACAAAGGATGAGTTGCTAATTGAATCTACCCAAAGGACAACATCAACAAAATGTCCGCCAACATAGATAGGCGCAATAAAATCTACTTCTGCGCGCCCCACCACCATTGCAATAATCGATGGTGGCTCATCTTTTCCATCAAACTGAACTGTGGACCATTGAAAACGTGCCTCTTGTGCATAGACCAAATATTTGGCGTTATTTACATGGCCAAATGCATCTACATCGTCCCAGCGAACAAATTGTTTACATTCATACTTCATTTTCTGTTCAACTTTCTGTGTTCAATGACTAACGGGTTAGTTTTCTATATGTCATGCGGTGAGGCCGAGATGCTTCAGCGCCTAATCGGTCGATCTTATTTGCTTCATAGCTTTCGAAGTTTCCTTCAAACCAGAACCACTTCGCATCTCCTTCGTAGGCCAAGATGTGTGTGGCCACTCGGTCGAGAAACCAACGATCGTGAGAGATCACAACTGCGCATCCGGGAAATTCCAGCAGCGCATTTTCTAATGAACCAAGTGTTTCAACATCAAGGTCATTCGTTGGCTCATCGAGCAGTAAGAGATTGCCACCCTGTTTTAATGTAAGAGCCAAGTTCAAACGGTTGCGCTCACCACCAGATAAAATTCCTGCAGCTTTTTGTTGATCAGGGCCTTTGAAGCCAAAACAAGAGACATACGCGCGAGATGGCATCTCAACTTGGCCAACTTTAATAAAGTCCTGTCCATCTGAGACAACTTCCCACAAAGACTTCTTAGGATCGATTCCCCCACGGCTCTGATCCACATATGAGATCTTTACTGTTTCGCCAATTTTTACTGTTCCAGAATCTGGTTGTTCCATCCCCATTAAAGTTTTAAACAATGTTGTTTTACCGGCGCCGTTTGGCCCAATGATTCCAACGATTCCATTTCGTGGCAATGTAAAAGACAAGTCCTCAATTAAAACTCGATCTCCAAAGCCTTTTGTTAAATTGTTAACTTCAATTACAACGTTACCTAGGCGTGGTCCAGGTGGAATCTGAATCTCTTCAAAATCTAACTTGCGAAGCTTGTCGGCCTCAGATGCCATCTCTTCATACCTTGCAAGACGGGCCTTTGATTTTGCTTGGCGGCCCTTTGCATTTTGTCGGACCCATTCCAACTCTTCAGTTAAACGCTTGGCACGCTTTGCATCTTTTTGTCCCTCAACTTTAAGACGGGCTGACTTTGTTTCAAGATATGTTGTGTAGTTACCTTCATATGGATATGCCCGGCCTCGGTCTAGCTCCAAAATCCACTGCGCAACGTTGTCCAAGAAATATCTATCGTGTGTAATGGCCACAACAGCGCCTGCATATTTGTTCAGGTGTTGTTCTAGCCACAAAACAGACTCTGCGTCCAAGTGGTTTGTTGGCTCATCTAGCAGCAACAAATCTGGAGCCTGCAATAAAAGTTTGCACAACGCAACGCGGCGCTTTTCACCACCAGATAAAACAGAGACATCGGCATCTGGCGGCGGACAACGAAGTGCATCCATGGCTTGCTCTAACTGTGAATCAAGCTCCCATGCATTGCGATGATCTAGTTGTTCTTGTAGCTCACCCATTTCGGCCAGCAATTTGTCATAGTCGGCATCTGGGTTTGCCATCTCTGCGCTGATCTCATCAAAGCGCGCAAGCATTGCAACAGTTTCTGCCACACCCTCTTTAACGTTATCAATAACATTTTTTGATTCATTAAGGACTGGCTCTTGCATCAAGATTCCAACTGTGTAGCCAGGCGTTAAATATGCCTCACCATTTGATGGTTGCTGTAATCCAGCCATGATCTGTAAAACTGTTGACTTACCCGCACCGTTGGGACCAACCACACCAATTTTGGCGCCGGGATAAAACATAATCGTGACGTCATCAAGGATGACCTTGTCACCGTGCGCTTTACGCGCCTTCTTCATCGTGTAAATGAACTCAGCCATGGAATGAAACCTTAGTGGAAG
>CAIUSQ010000262.1 GCA_903901905.1 uncultured Actinomycetes bacterium | reverse complement strand
GCAGCGCCAGAGTTAAACCAAGATCTGCGCCTAGTAGAAGCGCCGCCCAGTCGGTGCCAGCAGAAGAGTGCTTATAGATGCGCGTTGGCTGGGTCATGCACCTATTAGACCCCTTTAGCCTGAGAACTAACTGAGGGATTGCGGTGTGCCGCCTCATGAAAACCCCAACTAATTACGACATCGTCGCGTAAGGTTCGGGGTTGGTGAAGGTTATATAAGAATTGGGGCAGAACGAGTGGAGATAGCAACCAGGTGCGCCATATGTGGCACTTTAGGTAATTCAGAGGCAATTTACTCTGCCACAATCGACGCAAATACCTTCAACTATGAAGTCTTTTCTGCTCGCCGCTTACCAGATCGCCGCCACTATCAGTGGGTTAAGTGCAAAGAATGTAGCTTGTTTAGATCAGATCCTATTTGGGATATCGATCTGCAGGAACTTTACTCAAAGAGCACTTTTGATTATTCGCAAGAACTACACGGTCTGAAAAATTCTTACAGGAAGATTGTTCTTAAGACATGCCCTTCGCCTGCAGGAAAGTCGATTGTAGAAATTGGGGGCGGTAATGGTTTCTTCCTTGAAGAAGCTCAAGAAATGGGTTTCACCACAATCACTGAAATCGAACCAAGCATTCCAGCGTTTGAATCAGCCCCAGATAGATTAAAACCATACTTCAGAGTGGATATTGTTCGTGAAGGTCTCATTGATGATAATTCAGAGGACTTGGTTGTCATATTCCATGTTTTGGATCATCTGCCTGATCCACTCAGTATTCTAAAATTGATTCATAAAATGTTAAAGCCTGGTGGCTCCGTCTGTATTGCCGTTCATAACGTAAATTCGATTTCTGCAACAATCCTTAAGGATAAGTCACCAATTTTTGATGTTGAACACACTTATCTATACTCAAAGAAAACTATCAGATCGCTATTAAAACAAGCTGGATTCAACGAAGTAAGGGTGCGACACTACAAGAATTCGTATTCACTTGCATATCTTGTTCATTTGATCCCAATTAGTAGAAACTTAAGAATGAAGATTCTTGCATCAAAATTTGGAGAAGGGCTGAGAAAGATAAGAATCACTGTCCCTCTCGGTAATATGTGGGCTGCAGGAACTAAGATTTAGTAAAAATATACTTTTTGTTTAGGTGGTAAAAGCCAAAAGCAAAAATGGCATAAATAAAGAATTGTGCGGTGGCTCGTGGAAATGCAGTTAAAGAAATTAAGTGTAAAATCAACCAATTAAACGTAACGGCGCAAATTTGAATTAGGAGAAACCTCAAAATAGCTTTCTTCTCACCTAACTTCCAAACCCAGAAGCGATTCAAGATAAAGGATGAGCACATTCCTATGATGTTCGCTGATATGAGAGAAAGTGCTACTGAGCTAGTTCCCCAGTAGAGTGTAAGAAAAGTTGAATACGAGAGTAACGTGGTAAATATCCCCGCCGCCAAGTATTTCAGTGCTGGCATGATTCATGGAGCCAATCATTGGCTCAATTGCGGATCTTCTTTTGAGCTGCTTTTTGAGTGATTTTGTGAGTCCTCTTCTTTGTCCAGAGATGAAGATTTTAGTG
>CAIUSQ010000261.1 GCA_903901905.1 uncultured Actinomycetes bacterium | reverse complement strand
GACGGAGCAAAGTCATAGCCTTCAACCGTTAAATTAGAGCCATCAAAAATTGTTAAAGAATCTATTCGACTAAAGAGATGATCTTCTGCGTATCGGGCAAAGACATCACTCATTCCTGGCTCGATTCCCATACCAACGAGTGCATAAATTTGACGCTCTCCCCAGTTCCAATCTCTGGCAAACTGCTCATCGCCAAGCTTTACGCCAGTCTCCGTATTTGGGTAGTGAGGATGAGGTCGCGATAGCGACATTGCCATATCAATGTAGTTAGTGTTTTCAATCTCGCACGCCAAGAAAATTGGCATAACAAAACGGGGATCAACTGCGTTGATAACAACATCTGGCTTAACTTTACGAATTAATGAGCGAAGGTCCTCAAGCTCTGCAGCATTGACCTCGGCTGCAGAAAATCGAGAATCTTTGACTCGTGCAACTGCTTCTTCCGCGCGTGACAGAGTTCGATCAGCGACAACCATCTGTGAAATAAATGATTTGCGTGATGCGATATTGACGATTGCTCTGCCAACTCCGCCCGCGCCAATTACTAGCGCCTTCATTGTTGGCCTCTCATGAGGAAATAACATCCTTTACGTTAGAAAACCAATCCTACCGTTTATACGTATTTATTGGCAAGGTGCTTCTAATTCATGCGAAAAATAGTGAACACCATGAAACTCATGACAAGATTGGCACTTACATTACATTCGGTCCCCGTAGCTCAGTGGATAGAGCAACCGCCTCCTAAGCGGTAGGTCGCAGGTTCAACTCCCGCCGGGGACACTAAATTATTAAGA
Organism: uncultured Actinomycetes bacterium; assembly: GCA_903901905.1. Next base: position 982 of record CAIUSQ010000261.1, on the reverse strand, counting down.
AATTAATTAGTTAAAAGATTCTGACTTATTGCTAGAGCAAGGTTTCCTTAAGGATTAAGAGAAAACTACTGTTCGCTTACCAACGATAAATATCTTGTCATCGGCAAAGTACTTAACTGCCTTAGATAGCACTCGGCGCTCAATGTCTCGACCTATTGCAATTAACTCATCTGGTGTAGCTATATGTGTCACATGGGCAACATCTTGTTCAATAATTGGACCTTCATCAAGATCATTAGTAACAAAGTGCGCCGATGCTCCAATGATCTTTACACCTCGGTCATGTGCCTGGTGGTAGGGCTTAGCACCCTTGAACCCTGGCAAGAATGAGTGATGGATGTTAATGATCTTTCCAGGTAGTTTTTCACAAAACTGCTTAGACAAAATCTGCATGTATCGAGCTAAGACAACAAAATCTATTTCTAGCTCATTAATTAGTTTTATGATTTCATTTTCTTGATCTAATTTAGAACCATCTTTTACAGGTAAATACTTAAACTTAATTCCATGGGCTTCAACCAAAGATTTGAGATCTTCACGGTTTGAAATCACGAGGGGAATTTCAATTCTGAGTTCGCCTAGTTCAACTAAATATAAAAGATCGCGTAGGCAGTGACTCTCTTTTGTCACCATAACTAGAACTCGAGGCTTTTCCTCTGTAGGGCGGATGCGTAAATTTGGGTTGAACTTAGTAAGCCCATCCTTGAGAGCCTTTGTTGCACCCTCTAAATTTTGTGAAGTTTCAAAACGAGTGCGCATAACAAACGAGTTAGTTGTTGGATCCGTAAACTGTTGGTTCTCAATAATGTTGCCACCACATGCAAGTACTGCCGAGGTCATTGCATGCACGATGCCTGGCTGATCTTCGCATTGAAGGGAAGCGATTAAATCCATGCTCTAAGGGTACGCGAGGTTAGTGGTGAAGAGTAAATCGTTGCATCCACTTTGGCGCCCACCAGTTACGTTCGCCCATTAATCTCAT
>CAIUSQ010000260.1 GCA_903901905.1 uncultured Actinomycetes bacterium | reverse complement strand
GCAATAGTTTTCTTTACAGTTTTATCCCCTTTTCGTGCCTCAATGATTATTTGATTATTCTCTGTATACACATTGACGCAGGCAGTTTCTTTACAATCATTTGCAATGGCGGTAGAGGAACTCTCTCCAATAAGCAAAAGAACAGATAGGCAGATTATTAAGGGCTTCTTGGCGGTCACCATAAATGTGCAATCAGCGCACAACTTTGCCCACGGTGCTAACTGTGGATAGTTATGACAGGCTTAGCCCATGAGTTCACGTGATGGTGATGGCTGGATCGAATGCAGTTGTGGAAATAAGCATTGGGGAATTCATGGAGCAGCAGGACTTCTTATTTTTCGGCAGAACCACATACTTTTACAACATCGTGCGCCATGGGTGCACAACGGTGACACGTGGGGAATCCCAGGCGGAGCAAGAGATTCACATGAAAGCACAATCGAAGGCGCCTACCGTGAAGCTGTAGAAGAGACTGGCATTGATGTCAAACTTCTAACTCCTGTTCATACTTTTTGTGATGATCATGGAAATTGGAAATATGAAACGGTTATAGCTCGGGCAACTGATGATCTGGTTGCACATGAAGTCAACGATGAATCACATGAGCTTCGATGGGTAGAGATTGAAAAGGTTGAGTTGCATACCTTGCATCCAAGTTTTAGAAACTCCTGGCCAGAGCTAAAAAAACTGCTTCATAGTTTTATCGGCCCACGTTAAAAAATATCAACTTTTGATTGGTTCGAACTCCACAAAAAATAGGTAATTTAAATTGAGGTTAGGCCGCTGATGCAGAATGCAGTTGCTTTTTCGATCTCGATCTCTGCATCATGGCCGGCCTCAATTCTCTTTGTTGAAACATCTGTAACAGCCTGAATAAAAGCTAATGCTTGTTGGACATCTTGAACATGAAGTTTTTCCAGTGAATCCATCAGGGGTGCCAAAAGAGCGCGGTGGGCAACTCTAATTTGATGCGCACGCTCCTGTGGGAGCGTTGTTGCATTAAGCGCCTTTGCGAGCAAATGGCGACCATCTGCAATGTAGGTAAGTGCTCCCTTAATCCAAAGTTCAATACTGTTGCTTGCAGAGTTTGCTTGTGCAATTTCCTTCGTTAAATAGCCAGAAAATCCATTGAGTTCATCGATAACTAAATCTGCAACTAGATCTGCGCTACTTGCAAAATATTCATACACAGAAGTTCTAGAAAGTCCTGCACGTTGGGCTACGGCGGCGACGGTTACAGCTTTGCCACCTGATTGCATTGCAATGCTTGCTGCAGCTTCAATGAGTTGGCCTCGACGCCAGTCTCGATGCTGAGCAAGTGTTTGTGTAGCAATACGTGGCATGTCTCTAGTCTTTCACGCTCTGTGCAAGTCTGCGCAATGAATCTCGTACAACTTCAGAGTCTGAGGTTCTCCAGAGTGGTGGCATGGAGTTGAGCAGCGTGCTTCCGTAACGCTTTGTAACAATTCGTGAATCCAAAATTGCTACTACTCCCCTATCTTTTTCACTTCGAATTAACCGACCAGTGCCTTGGGCTAACAAGAGAGCAGCCCTTGGAAGAGAGACTTGCATAAAGCCACTACCTCCGGCCGCATCTGCTTGAGCTGCGCGCGCACTCATAACTGGTTCATCTGGACGAGGAAAGGGAATTCGATCGATTGCTACCAAGATGCAACTATTTCCGGGAACATCAACTCCCTGCCATAGAGACATGGTTCCGAGCAAAATAGATGTTTCATCTTTTGCAAAGCGTGCAACAAGTGGTCCTACTGCATCTCCGCGTTTTTGCGTAATAATCTTTATAGGAAGCTCTGCTAACACTTTTCGAAGATGAGCATCTGCTGCCTCAACGCCCCTCCACGAAGAAAACAAGGCAAGAGTTCGACCACCAGCGGCATCAATTAACTCGCCGAGCTCTGTTAAAACTTCTTGGCTTGGACCATCTCTGCCAGGCTCTGGTAAATGCTTGGGCATGTATAAAACGCCTTGGTTAGCAAAATCAAAAGGTGATCCAACATCTAACATTTGAAGGTTTCCAGGATCAATCTCGTCATCGTTTAGATCAGTGTTGGGATCTTCGCCGATTAAAAAGCCAATACTTTTGGCCATCGAATCAAAGCCTTTGCCGATAGTTAACGTTGCAGATGTAGCGATTACGGGTGTTTTTGTTAGTAAGTTCTCACGCAATACTTCTGATACAGAAAGTGGCGCTAAATAAAGTGTGGAATAGGTTGGTTCATACCAAAGTACTAAGCCATCCCCCATTTTAAGAACTGTTGCCGCCGTTGTGCTTATTTCATTGACCGCGCCTTTTACTCGGGCACGCTCTGCTAAGGCATCGGTATTAATGATTTCATCATCTGCTGAAAGAAATGCAGTAATCGCCTTGGCGCTCTCTAGGACCTTACGAATTGGAGCCTCTAATGACTGCGGAATCTCCTCTAACCGAGAAGAAGGTGTGGCTTCTAGCTTAATTGAATCACCGTAATCAACCATCGCCTCATGAAAATCATTTGCAGATTTATGAAAAGCATCAGAGAGCTTGCCTGGCATAAATTTTCTTGCCATTGCAGCTGCTCGCAGAACTCGATTTGAGGTCAACTCATCTGTTACCGCTTGGGTTGCCCGATCCATGAACTCATGTGCCTCATCTAAAATAACGCAGTCGCGCTCTGGCAAAATTGGATGCGAGTCAACGATTTCAATGGCAAGAAGCGTGTGGTTTGTAACAACAATGTCGGCCAGTTGAGCTTTAGCCTTTGCATTGGCCGCAAAGCATTTTGAACCAAAGGCACAGACATCAGCGCCCACACATTCGCGGCCCGAAACGCTATTTGCTGCCCACACTCTGCGATCTACATCTGGTGCATCATCTCGATCACCACTAACTCCAGGAGTTTTTGCCCAGGCGATTAGTTGTTTTGCATCTTTTTCGAGTGATGAAACATCCATTACCAACTCTGCATCTGGATCGATCTCTTCACTATTCATTTTTTGAAGACAGACGTAATTGCCTACGCCCTTATAGATTGCAAAAGTAATTTCGCGACCAAGTTCCTTTTCAAGTGCTGGAACGACTGCAGGTAAGTCCCGGTCTATTAATTGGCGTTGTAAAGCCAACGTTGCTGTTGCAACCAAAACTTTGCGCCCATGGACTATTCCAGGTACTAAATATGCAAGGGACTTACCGGTACCAGTACCGGCTTGGACCATTAAGTGGTGACGATTTGTTAATGCGTTAGCAACGGCTTCAGCCATTTCAATCTGGCCTTCACGCGCCGATCCGCCGATTGCTTCTATAGCGACATCAAGTGCTTTGCGCACTTTTGCTGACATGTCACTCATTCATGTAGATCTACCGCTTGTCGATTGAAATGAAGGCTTTATCCTCTGGCCCCACATAGAGCGCGGTTGGGCGAATAATTTTTCCATCATTTCGCTGCTCAATAACGTGAGAGGTCCATCCAGAAATTCTCGACATCACAAATATCGGAGTGAAATAGTTAACTGGAATCTTCATAGAGTCATATGCAACTGCTGAGAACCAGTCTACGTTAGGGAACATTTTCTTAACTTCCCACATGACAGATTCAATTCGCTCTGCAATCTCATAGTCATTTGACTTACCTGCAGCTACTGCAAGCTCTTTTGTGATGATTTTAACAATTTCATTTCGTGGATCAGAAACTGTGTATACAGGGTGACCAAAGCCAATAACTACTTCTTTGTTTTCTACACGCTTTCGAATATCAGCCTCAGCTTCATCAGCTGTTGAATAGCGCTGCTGAATCTCAAGTGCTACCTCGTTGGCTCCGCCGTGCTTTGGCCCACTGAGTGCTCCAATTGCTCCCGAAACACAGGAGTAAATGTCTGCGCCAGTTCCGGCGATGACTCGACTTGTAAATGTTGAGGCATTGAATTCGTGCTCTGCATAAAGTACTAGTGAAATATGCATAGCTTTTTCCCAAAGGGCACTTGGCTTTTCTCCGTGCAAAAGATGTAAAAAGTGAGCACCGATTGAATCATCATCTGTTTCAACTTCAATTTTCTTGCCGTTGTTTGCAAAGTGATGCCAGTATCCAAGAATTGAACCAGTCTTAGCCAACATAGAATCGGCAAGATCACGCGCCTCTGCTTCGGTGTGCTTTGTTGATTCCGGGTTAACTGCGCCAACTGCTGAAAAAGCGGTTCGCAAAACATCCATTGCATGTGCAGAAGCTGGGATCTGTTCTAGAATTGTTTTAACAGCTGGTGAAAGCCCGCGTAAACCTTTGAGCTTTGATTTGTAACTATCCAACTGCTTTTGGGTTGGAAGTTCACCATGAACTAATAAAAATGCAACCTCTTCGAATTGGCAGTTTGCAGCCAAGTCTTTGATGGAATACCCACGATAGTGAAGATCTCCCTCTCCAACTGAACTTAATCCAGTACTTCCTGCTGGGACTCCTGAGAGGGCTACCGACTTTTTAGGTTTGAATTCACTCATGGCGCAATCTTAACTATAGGCCAGAGGCTTTTTTGACAATCCCCGAGGTTAAAACTTCTATAAATCACGCTCCACCCCCCGTATCAGGATTTAGAACTATCGCAAGTTACGGCCAGTTGCGGATATGGCCCGACGAGAAGTTATGAACATCACAGTTATATGGGGCTTTCCAAACAATTACTTCTTGCTGCTTAAATACAAAAGTTCGATGGCTGCAATTGCACTGTCGTAACCTTTGTCCTCGTTGCTACCTGCCACTCCAGATCGTGCAATTGCTTGGTCCATGTCATTACACATAAGTACACCAAATCCAATTGGCTTAGAGAATTTAAGTGACACATCAAGAATGCCCTGTGTAACTCCCTGACATACGTAATCAAAGTGTGGAGTTTCACCTTTGAGAACTAATCCAACAGCGACAACTGCATCGAAGCCTTTTTCAAATGCAATCTGCGATGCAAGTGGAATCTCAAATGATCCTGGTACAAATATCGTTTCAACTTTAGTAATGGATGCTTGCACTAAAGCTCTTTGCGCACCTGCTACTAAGTCATTACACAAATCCAAATGCCAGGAAGAAGAAATGATTGCGACCTTTACATGAGGCAGAGACCTGACTTTGATCTGCGGAGAACTAGCTGCCATTTATTTGCCCCCTCGGTTATGTCCCAATTTGCTCTCTTTGGTTTCTACATACTTCTCATTAAACTCATTTACTTTCACCACTAAATGCTGTTGGAGGCATGTAATCGCAGATTCTTCAAACGCTGCAACCTTATCGGGATTGTTAGTCAGCAGAGTCAGGGTTTTTATTCCAAGATTGTGAACGATCGAAACTGCATCGCTCCACTTGCGTGCATCGACTTGATGTCCCAAGGCAATATTTGCCTCCACTGTATCCATCCCTTGATCCTGTAGTTGATATGCCTTGATTTTTTCACTTAAACCTATTCCGCGCCCTTCATGATTGCGCAAATAAATTATGTATCCGTAACCACTGGCTTCAATTAAAGAGATAGAGAGCTCCAACTGATCTCCGCAGTCACATCTTTGTGAATGCAAAACATCACCAGTAAAGCATTCGCTATGAATGCGAACCAATGGATTAGCGCCCGTAGATCCGAACTTAATAACTGCATGTTCACGTTGATTTAGAGTCGGATATGTCGCCACCTGCCAAGCCTGATCGCGCAAGGGCAACTGCGCCCAATCAAAAGTAAATCCCTCTGAATCTTGCCGATCTTTATCATCTGTAGGAACGACCTGCTGAGATAACTCTTCAATTGAAATCGTTAAGAGCCCATGGGTGGCTGCGAAATCTTTTAGCGATTGACCACGTGCCATAGAGCCATCTTCATTAACAATTTCAGAGAGTAGACATAAGGGTTGGGCTCCTACTAGTTGTGCCAAAGCAATTCCAGCTTCAGTATGACCTCTGCGAACCTTTAATCCACCATCAACTGCTATCAGTGGAAAAACATGTCCTGGTCTAATGAAATCACTTGCTACAGATTCATCTGATGCCAATGCAACTACTGTGTTTGCGCGCTCTTGTGCACTTACTCCTGTAGAAAGATCCTTTTTTACATCAACGCTGACAGTAAATGCGGTTTTCTTTGTGTCCTGATTATTTTCGACCATTAATGGTAAACGAAGTTTGCGGGCACGTTTTTCTTGCATTGCAACGCATAAAATTCCAGTGGTATGGCGCACCATAAATCCAACGCTCTTTGATGTGGCCTTCTCAGCTAACATCATCAAATCACCTTCGTTTTCGCGGTTTTCATCATCTACAACAATGATCATCTCTCCACGCTTAAATGCTTCTAGGGCTTCAAGGAAGTTACTCATTTTTTCACTCCCTTGCTGATCAATCGCTCTACATATTTAGCCAAAATATCTACTTCGACATTAATAAGGTCACCAGCTTTTTTGGTAGAGAGATTTGTACGCTCCAAAGTTTCCGGTATTAGCCACACAGTCACTTGATTGTTTCCATCGTTGATTTCTCCAACAGTTAGTGAAATACCATCGAGTGCGATAGAGCCTTGATTAACAATGTATTTGCTCAACTCGGCCGGCACGTTGATCTCAAACTGGGCCCACTTATCCCCCGGAGTTAGAGAAACAACTGTTGCAACTCCATCAACATGGCCCTGAACCATGTGTCCACCCATACGGGCATTTAGCTGGGCAGCAAGTTCAAGGTTTACTGGACTACCTACATGGATTTGCGAAAGAGATGTCAGATTGAAAGTTTGAATCATGACATCTGCTGTGAAGGTGGTGCCATCTATTGATGTGGCAGTTAAACACACACCGTTTACCGCAACAGAATCACCCACGGAAATCTCTGAAGCAAGCGCTGGTGCGTTAATAGTAAAGATTGCAGATGTTTCGCTCTTTTTGATAGCGGTAATTGAACCAAGTTCTGCAATGAGTCCTGTAAACATCACTCACCATTCCTTATGCGATATACCGACTTAACATCGCCATCTAGAACGTGCGTACTTATGTGATCCATTCGCATTTGGTCGGTAATCGTTGTTGGATAATCAAAGGTAAAGAAGTGCTTACCTGTGCCTAAAAGCGTGGGAGCTTGATAGATCACTAGTTCATCCATTAAACAGTGATCCAACATTGCGCTACCTAATGTTGGTCCTGCCTCAACAAAGACATGATTGATCTCTAACTCATTGAGTTTTTCTACCAAGAGATCCAGATCTTTAGATTTCACAAGAATAGTCTTTGCGGCATCATCGAAAATCTGCGCATCCTCTGGTATCTCTTGCTCCCCACAAATAACGCGGATTGGGTTGTCTCCATATCCAGCAAAAGAGCCACGAGGTATCAAATGTGGATCATCTGTAATAACAGTATTTGTGCCCACAAGGATTGCATCTGCCTGACGGCGCAATATTTGCACATCAGCCCGTGATCTCTCATTGCTGATCCACTTAGAAGTTCCATCTGCGGCTGCAACTTTGCCATCAAGAGTTGCGGCAACCTTCCATGTGAAAAATGGTCTGCCCTTTTTAATCTTCATGAACCAAGCACGATTAGAAAAAGCTGCCTCATCTTTTAGAACGCCTTCGATAACGGTGAGACCCGCTGCGCGAAGTGCAACTGCTCCCCCGGCTGCTTTTTCATTGGGATCGCTAATTGCATAAACAACAGTTGTAATGCCTGCATCAATGATTGCCTGTGCACACGCTCCCGTGCTGCCTGTGTGATTACATGGTTCAAGGCTGATAACAATTGTTGAACCTTTTGCTTTATCCCCGGCAGCCTTAATTGCAACTACCTCTGCATGATCAGCAGAATTGACACGATCATGAAAACCTTCACCAACAACTTCGCCAGCTGCACTAATGATCACTGCGCCGACAATTGGATTGGGTGCTGTTTTACCAAGTCCTTTTTCGGCAAGGGCAATTGCACGTTGCATCGCAACTGTGTAATCCATCATCTGTCCCCTAACTCTGTGTAACGAGTTTCCGGGGGTTGTGTGTAGGCCAATGCAATAAAAATTGCACGTTCGCAAACACAAAGTAGGCAGGAATAAACCTACCTTTTGTTGGTTTCCTCTCATCCGGACTTTAACCGTCGGTCTCAGAATTTC
>CAIUSQ010000259.1 GCA_903901905.1 uncultured Actinomycetes bacterium | reverse complement strand
CATCCAGCTGAGTTTGAGCTCTATTACGACCTATAGAAATTACTGCCTAACAAAACCCGCTCCTGTCAAAAGAGCGGGTTTTGTTTTGCCTTAAATCAATGAGTTTTGTGCGCGAATAATTTAAATAAAATTGTACTAATGCCGCCGCTAACAAGTGATGCAACAATTACAGCAAAAATTGCTAATTCCTGGGTTGAACGATCATCAAAAGCTAAATTCGCAATGAAAATAGCAACAGTAAAACCAATACCAGCAGCACTTCCGGTAGCAAGAATCTTGAATGAATTAGCACCCTCTGGATACTCGCCCAGTCCAACTCTCTTGGCACCCCAACTTGAAACAACAATTCCAAGCGGCTTTCCAATAACTAGGCCAAAGAAAATACCCCACGCAATTGGAGAACTGATCGCTGCGCTGATCGAACTCTCCGAAATCTGAACTCCAGTATTTGCAAATGCGAACACAGGAACAATAAGAAAGCTGCTGTACGGATGTAATTTATTCTCAAGCCATTCAATTACTGACACAACATTGTCGTCGGAATCAATTAAATCTGTCCCTTTATGTGGGATGTTAGGTGTCATCATTCCAAGAACCACGCCGGCCAAAGTTGGGTGGATCCCTCCGCGATACATGCAGTACCAGAGCAAGATACCAACAGGTATATACAACCAAACGTGATTTAGTTGGAACTTCTTCATTACTGCAATCAACACTACTGTCAGCAGAGCGCCTGCAATCCAACCCGGAACTATTCCCGTTGAGTAAACAAATGCAATCACTAGAATCGCGCCAATATCATCTATCACCGCTAGAGCCAGCAAAAAAGTTCGAAGTGATGCAAGCGCATTACTTCCAATAATTGCCAGTAGGCCAACAGCTAAAGCAATATCGGTAGCAACTGCCACCCCCCAGCCACTTGGAGCCGTGCCACCTGCAATTAGCAAATAAATCAACGCAGGAACTGCCATACCGCCTAAAGCGGCGATAAATGGCATGACAGCTTTCTTAAAACTAGAGAGATGTCCAGAAGTTAACTCGCGCTTTATCTCAAGACCTACAACAAAGAAAAATAGAGTCATCAAAACATAATTAATCACTTTGAGCATCGTTAACTTCAGGTAAATAGATTCATTACCCAGCGAGAATTGAAGCTGCAGAAATGAAAAATATGAACTAGAGGCCGATGAATTTGCAATAATTAGGCCTAACGCAGAAGCACCAAGAATGAGTACTCCACCAGAAGATTCACGGTGAAGAAAATCTCGTAGGGGTCTAATGGAGCGCTTCATGGGCCTAAACTATCACCGCCCGATTGCAAAGGCTTTTCAATTGTTACTGTTTTGAACGCTCTTGCGAACTAATCGACTTTCTTGACAGTAAAGCATGTCCTAAAAATCCAATGAGTAATGCAAAGATAACTCCGACATTTGCATGTGCCCATGCCCCGTCTTTGCCACCAATTGGTGTCATTAAATAACCCTGCCAGACCAACCATGAAGCAAAAGAATTTGTTACAAAACCCCAGCCGATGAAAGTTCCCAACGCCATTAGAAAGATTGAACCTTTGTTTACAGAACCATAGATGCCGTTCTTATCAAACAACGCCTTTTCATCATATGGCTTACTTCTTAGAATAACATCGGCAACAAATATCCCCGACCAAACTGCTACCGGAACGCCTAATGTAATGAGAAAACCTTGGAACGGGTAGAAAAAATTGTTAGCAATCCATACGATATAAATTGTGCCAACCAACATAATCACGGAATCAACCAAGGCTGCTTGATGACGTTTGATCGGCACACCGATTGAAACTAAAGCTAAACCCGATGAATAAAGATCCAGAATTGCCCCTCCTACTAAACCGAGAATCGCAATAAGAGCAAAAAATATTAAGAACCAGGTTGGAAGAATCGTTGTTAAGGCGCCAATAGGATCATTTGCAATTGCATCACTTAAATTACTATCACTTGCCGAAAGCGCTGTTCCATAAATAACTAAAAAAATTGGCACTACAGATGCTCCGAAAACTGTCCAACCTACAACAGCTTTACCAGAGACAGACCGCGGAAGATATCGTGAATAGTCAGCCGCACAGTTGACCCAACCTAAACCGATTCCAGTTACAGCAAAAATTGTAGCCCCTATAAATGCTTGGGATGTGCCATCTTTTATAGAGGTAACTGCATCCCAATCAACGCTGTCCAAAGTCAGGGCGATATACACAGTGGTTAAAGCAACTGTGGTGATTGTGAGAATTTTTTGAATTCTCATGATCATATTGAATCCGAGGACTCCGCCTAGCATTGTTAATCCGACGGCAACTAAAAATCCCAGGATAAGCGCCAGATTGTTATCAATGCCTGTAAACCTAGAAAAAACCGTTCCAGTTGCCAGAGTTGCAAGAGATACAAGAACTGTCTCCCAGCCAACAAATACTAGGTAAGAGAGAAATCCAGGAACAAGGCTTCCCTTGACGCCAAAGGATGCACGAACTAAAACTGTCGTTGGTGCATTTGAGCGTTTTCCTGCAAGTGAACTAAGTCCGACCAAAAAGAATGAACCAATAGTTCCAATGATCGCTGCGGCAGTGGCCTGTCTGAATGAAATACCAAAACCCAAGAAAAATGCCCCATAAGAGAGTGCGAGTAAGGAAACATTTGCCCCGGCCCAAGGCCAAAACAAGGAACTAGGCTTTCCTTTTCTTTCGGACTCTTGAATTAAATTGGGACCATTTATCTCAAGATCAAAACCTTGCATTACTACTTTTTCTCATCCCTTTTCTCATTGCGCATTTTTATGAAATACCTAACGGCAAAAACAACGAGAAAGACCGCCATCACTATGGCGCCAATACTCAGCTCTGATTGATTGTCGGGTGCAGTAGCAACCGTAGTTGGTTCAATCATTTCTGTTGCTTCAAAACCAGGTGAAGCTTCAAATGTGTAGCTCCCCTCAACAGGATGACCATCTTCTGAAACTATGCGGTACTCCACTGTGAATACTCCCCCTACGCTTTGATCGGATATCTGACTTGAAATTCTAGAACCTTCAATTATTGCTTCTTCTGCGCTAACAACTAAACCAGTTGGATCTGTGACCTTAAGAGTATTGACCACTTCGCCATCAATGAGTTGAAGTTCCCCATCAAATTCAATCCATACCTGGGTTGGAGTAGGCGATGAAGTGGAATCCCTTAAAGGATATGAAGTGACTATCTCGCCGTGGGCAAAACTCGTAGGTGCAGAAAGAATTAGGCACAGGATGGCAAGTAACCCTAGAGAAAATTTACGCATCATTTGATTTCTAGTCTAGGAAAAAATCGAGTAGGAAATCGGTAGTTCCGGGGGTAACCGAGTACTTTTCTAAGTCGGTAATTCCTTCACTTGCTAGTAGTAAATCGTCTACAAAAAAATTGCCCGTGCACTCCTTTGAATCTCTATTCAAAATAATGTGCGCTGCATCTGCAAGGATCTGTGGAGTACGGCCAGCTAAGGCATCAATTCCTGGAATCATCTGAAGAGCTGCTGTATCAATGACAGTCCTTGGCCAAAGGGCATTTACGGCAATCCCGTCGCGCTTGAACTCCTCTGCCATTCCCAATACGCACATACTCATTCCATACTTTGCCATCGTGTATGCCACGTGATTTTCAAACCAAATTGGTTTCATAGAAAGCGGTGGTGAGAGATTGAGAATGTGTGGGTTTCTTCCATCCTTTGCCGACTGACGCAGATGAGGTAGTGCAGCTTGAGAAGTAAGAAAAGTACCTCGAACGTTAACATCAAACATTAAATCAAATCGCTTAGCAGGAGTTTGATCGGTTTTAGTCAGGTTAATTGCACTGGCATTGTTAATGACAATATCAATGCCACCGAAAGTATCTACCGTTTTCTTGATAGCCTCTTCTATTGCTGCCTCATCCCGAATATCGCATTGAAGAGCAAGCGCTTTACCACCAGCTGCTTCTATCTCTGCAGCTGCAGTAAAAATCGTTCCGGGTAGCTTTGGATTTGGATCTGCCGTTTTAGCAGCAATGGCAATAGATGCACCATCGGATGCAGCGCGCAGGGCTATTGCAAGACCGATTCCCCGTGAACCACCAGTTATAAAGATGCGTTTTCCCGATAGAGACATTACTTACCCTTCTTAGACATGAATTTCATGAATGCTTCCATAGCTTCATCAGATTGAAGCGCCATAGCAAAAATCTCAAACTCGGCCTTCATAACAGCGGCAACGGCGTCATGTGATCTAGCTTTAAGAAGAGCCTTCGTATTTATCATTGCCTGGGGAGGCTGTTCTGCAATTTGTTCGGCAATTTTCATAGCTTGCGCCAAAGGATCATTTTCAATTGAAGTTGCCAAGCCCATCTCCACAGCCGTGGGTGCATCAAAGCTCTCCCCTGTCATGAATATACGAGCAGCTCTTTGATATCCAACTAATTGAGGGAAAAGAAAACTCGATCCTGCCTCTGGAACTAATCCCAAAGATGCAAATGGCATGGAAAACTTTGCTGTCGGGCTTGCGACAACAACATCACAGTGAAGCAACATGGTTGTGCCCACACCAACTGCATTGCCTTTTACAGCAGCGATCAGTGGTTTTGGAAAATTAAGCAGTGATTCAAGAAACCGAGAAACTTCTGAACTATCACTTGTTGGTGGGTTGTCCATGAAATCTGAGATGTCATTGCCTGCAGTGAAATGTTGACTTTCACTCGTGATGATCACCGCTCGAATCCCGAAGTCACCAGCTGCTTCATTGAGACCTGTTGCTAAGCCGGCGTACATTGATCGGGTCAACGCATTCATCTTTTCAGGCCTGTTAAAGCTTAAAACCAGGATGTTGCCCTCTTGCCTGCTCAAGATTTCACTCATTGGTCCATCTTAAGGGGTGACACGGGGCAAAAATAGGAACATACTGCCAAGGACGCGGAAAGGCGGCGAATGCATTGGTTAGAGACATCACGATTTCAACCAGAGAACTGACCCCATTTGAAAAATTGGTCCTAGAACTTGTCTGTGAAGGAAAATCAAACTCAGTCATCGCCACACAGACTTCCCACAACGAAAAGGTCATTGAAAACACTGTGAGTCGAAGTGCTCAGGTGTATGGAATTAAATCTGATCCCGAAACAAACTTGCGGGTTTTACTTGCCTTGGCATATCGCACTCACTATGGGGACCAAGCTTTTGATAAATTAGATATGCCCTGCGGACACTTTGAGATAGGACCGGATGGTCAATCGATGTGCAACCGACACGTTGAATGATTTAAACCGTAGACATAGTTTGGATTTCTGATATTTCTACGGCGTAATCTCTGACAGCTATTAAGTGCAAGCACTCTTGAACCTGCAGGCGAGTGCTAACCCCACCTAAATTTCAATCTGACGGTTGTTGGTACTAGTAAACATGGCCTGTGTTGATCGCAATGATCAATTTTCTAAAAAAGGGCAATGGAGAAGAAAAATGAATCGTAGAACATTTGACAAGATAGTTTCATTCGTCGGACTTGGACTTGCAGTCCTTCTATTCACATTTGCTGGGCTCCTTAACTTTGGAGCATCGTTTGCAAATGAAAGTGTGAAGACTCAGTTAGAGAATCAGAATATTGCATTTCCCGCAGAGGACAGTTTGCCTGCTGCTACAAAGGAACAGCTCACAAAATGGGCCGGTAAAACAGTCAACACTGGAGAAATGGCTCGTGATTACTCAGATCTCTATATCTGGGAACACATGAAAGGCTCATCAATTGCTGTAACAGGGAAACCTTCAACTTACTCTGAAGTATCAGGAACATATATGGGATTAATACGTGGTGGAAGCACTGATGTTGCAACGATCACAAAATATGCCGACCTTCGTGAAACTCTGTTTATGGGAAACACTTTGCGCGGAATGCTTCTTCAGGCATATGCCTTTGGAACCATGGGAGTAATTGCTGGTTATGCAGCGATCGCTTCTTTCCTGGCAGGCCTTCTCTTCCTGTTACTTGCAATCGCAGGATTCAT
>CAIUSQ010000258.1 GCA_903901905.1 uncultured Actinomycetes bacterium | reverse complement strand
TACTAATCAACAATGCTGCAATCGGATCAATCGGAACAATCGAAAGTGAATCTGATGCGAATTGGGAAAAAGTCTTCAACATCAACGTTTATGGATTAGCTCGCGTTTCACGTACTGCGCTACCTTCAATGCGCAAAAGTAAAAGTGGTGCAATAGTAAATGTATGTTCAGTCGCCGCTACTGCGGGAATTCCAAACCGGGCAATTTACAGCGCCTCAAAAGGTGCAGTATTAACTCTCACTCTTGCAATGGCTTGCGATCTAATAAATGACAAGATCCGCGTTAACTGTGTAAATCCAGGAACAGCGGACACTCCATGGGTGCAGCGCTTACTTGCCCAAGCTGCCGATCCAGTTGCAGAACGTGCGCGTCTTGAAGCCCGTCAACCTTCTGGTCGTTTGGTCACCTCAGAAGAGATCGCCAGTTCGATCGCATTTTTGGCAAGCCCAATGCAAAGCGCCATCACTGGCACAGCATTAGGTATCGACGGTGGAATGCAAGGTTTACGGATTCCTAAATAACCGAAGTAGGCGAGTAAGGTTGCCTAACATCGTTTGAAAGGGGCCATTCGTGAGTAATTACAGCGTTGGTCCACGTCATATTCCGCGCCACAGCGCCCTTTCTGATGACACCTTTGATCATATTCGCGAGCTAATTTTGCATTATGAAATTACACCTGGCGAGCACATCAGTATTGATGGATTAAGTAGAGCCATTGGCGTTTCCCAAACGCCAATTCGTGAAGCACTGGCCCGCCTTGAATCTGAAGGTTTAGTAATCAAGGAAGCTCTTAAAGGTTACGCCGCAACCCCATTGATTACTAAAAAAGAGTTTGATGACCTATTTCAATTTAGATTACTAATTGAACCTTGGGGTGCAGCCCAAGCTGCTGAAAATATAAATGAAGCAGGACGAGATGCGCTTCAGCGGGAATTAACTCTGGCTGATGAAGCAACAATGCAAGAGGATTCTTTTGTCGCAATTACCGAGCATGATGCCCGATTTCATAATCTAATTGCTAAATTATCTGGAAATAATTCGGTGATGATGGCTTATGAGCGCACCCATTGCCATTTACATTTATACCGACTGTACTTTTCTGAAAAAAGTAACAAAAATCAACGAGACAAAAACTCGGTAGATGAAAACGCAGTATCGGATCTATTTCGACACTACTACTCAGCTGACACTGGTCATTTATCCATTACCGAGCACAAAGAAGTTACCGCTGCAATCATCGCCAAAGATCCTGAGCGAGCAAGCGCGGCATTGCATGCACACATCGCTGGCTCACGAGAGTTTTTACTCAAAACTATGGATGTACTCGGTCGTCCTTAACTAAAAAACTAATTAGTGACGGTTTAAAAGCTTCACATGGTTCGGAGTTAGCTCCTCCAAAGTAGAAACTCCTAGCAATTTCATATTTCGAATCATCTGAGACTGCATAATTTCTAATGCTCGCTCAACTCCATCTTGTCCCCCGGCCATCAATCCATACAAATAAGCACGGCCGACATAAGTAAATTTCGCACCTAATGCCACGGCTGCAAGGACATCGGCTCCGTGCAT
>CAIUSQ010000257.1 GCA_903901905.1 uncultured Actinomycetes bacterium | reverse complement strand
GCAAAAAAAGCAACTGGTTATCCACAATATTTATCACGCTCACAGGCCAAAAGCTCCATTTGACCGGCTTATCCCCAGACCTCTACCGTTACCTCCTTGGTTCCCCCGTATTTCTGGCCCGCAGTAGAAGTTAATTATTAGGAGTTTTAAATGACGAAACGTACCTTCCAACCAAACACGCGCCGCCGTGCCAAGAAGCACGGGTTCCGCGCTCGTATGGCTACACGCGCAGGCCGCGCAATCCTTTCTGCTCGTCGTGGCAAAGGCCGCGAAAAGCTTTCTGCATAAAGAGCCAAAACGATACCCGTGCTTGCGAAAACTGCACGATTAACCGAAAGCGGCGATTTCGCCCGCGCAACAAAATCCGGTCTTAGATACTCGACCAGTAATTTTGTCGGTTACTTGTACCCCACTGGTGAAAAAGAGCCTGCCCGGGCGGGTTTGATTATTAGTAAAAGCGTTGGAGGATCTGTAACACGCCACCGTATTGCGCGGCAGATTCGCCACGTATTGCGCGAGACATACACGCAACTTCCAGAAGGAAGCCTTTTTGTTGTTCGAGCACTAAACAACACACAAGCGTCACAAAACAACAAACATGCGGGCAACAACCAAGAAGCCAATGTTCTGGATTTAGCCAGCGAAGTTAAAAAAATTGTGACGCAGGTTGTTAAGAAACTCCTTGATAAAGCTGAGCAAAAATGAAACTGATTTTAATTACGCCAATCAAAATCTACCAAAAATGGATTTCTCCAATGTTTGCACCTCGTTGTAAATATTACCCATCATGTTCTTCATACGCCCTCACCGCAATTGAAAACTATGGGATAAAAGGAGTTGCAATGGCAACCTGGCGCTTAGTGCGCTGTAACCCATGGTCACACGGTGGTGTCGATTACGTGCAGATAAATGAGAAAAGAAAAGAAAACAAAAGTTATAAAAACGAGAAGAAAGAAAAGGTAACTATAAATGGATAGCATCCTAAAACCCTTATATATAGCGGTTTCTTGGGTTTTTGTAGGAATCCACGATCTTCTCTCTCCAATTTTTGGATCAAGCAGCGGAGTAACCTGGTCCTTGTCGATTATTGGTCTCGTAATCATTATCCGTATTATTTTAATTCCACTCTTTGTTAAACAAATTAAAAGTCAGCGTGCATTAACAGCCCTTCAACCCCACATGAAGGAGATTCAAAAGAAATATAAAGATGACCGCCAGAAGCAGTCAGAAGAGATGATGAAGCTCTATAAAGAGCACAAAACAAACCCTCTTGCCTCATGTTTTCCAATTCTTGCCCAAGCCCCTATTTTCTTCGCACTCTTTACTGTTCTTAATGGAATTGGTAAAAACCCACCTGTAAGACATGGTGTCTTCACCCAGGAAGATGTTGTAAACGCTGCCCAAGCAAAATTTTTTGGTGCACCTATTTCACAAACCTTTTTGAGCTCTGACATAACAACAGTAAAACTAGTCACAATCGTTTTGATTGCATTCATGTCCTTAACAACCTTCACAACACAACGTCAGTTGATGACTAAAGGCATGCCAAAGATGGACTCATCAAATAACATGATGTTGCAACAGCAAAAAATTATGTTGTACGCATTCCCGGTTATTTTTGCGATTACAGGAGTTAACTTCCCAATTGGTGTTTTGATCTACTGGTCAACAACAAACCTTTGGACATGGGGACAACAGTTCTATGTAATTAAAAGAAATCCAACGCCAGGTTCGCCGGCCTATGAAGAGTTACACAAAAAAAGAAACAAGAAAAATGGAATCACTGAAGAGACCATTGAAGATGTTCAAACAGAAGATGACATTAAAGGTCAACGCCAACAACCAAAAAATAACAAAAAGAAAAAGAAGAAAAAGAGAGATTAAAGAGACCAAAAAGCAGTAATCGTAAAAAGGAAGACACCTTCCTAAATCAGACAATTAGTATTAATTCACCTCAAACCCGACAAAGGGGGCATAATGCCAAAGAAGAAAACTGAAGTTGCAGTCGAAGAGAGTGTTGTAGAAGAGAGTTCTACAACGAGCACAAAAAAAGCTGCTAAATCTCGGAAAAAAGCAGATCCCACCGACTCGCCTGAAGCTGGCAAAGACAGCGATTTGAAAACCCCAAAAACAGCTGCCAAATTAGAAGAAGAAGGCGATATCGCCGCCGACTACTTGGAAGCATTGTTAGACATCGCCGACCTTGATGGCGACATAGATATAGATGTTGAGAACGGCCGAGCCGCCCTAGCAATCGTTGGGGGAAAGCTCAGCCACCTAGTTGGCCGTGATGGCGAGGTGTTGGACTCCATTCAAGAGCTGACTCGCCTTGCTGTTCAGACATCCACGGGGGACCGAAGCCGTCTAATGCTCGACATAGACAACTTCCGAGCCAATCGCCGTACAGAGTTGACAGCTCTTGCCAAGGAGATGGCAGAAGAGGCTAAAACCACGGGGGGCTCAATCAAATTGAAGCCAATGAACGCCTTTGAGCGCAAAATCATCCATGACACTATCCAGGACCTTGGGCTAACCAGCGAATCTGATGGAGAAGACCCAAACCGATTCGTCGTTATCTATCCTGCCTAAGTAATTGGAACCGAAGCCTTTGGATACCAGCCCAGAGGAGATGTCTAGGATGGTTTCACGTAAAACCCTCATCTCTAGGTATTTTCCGGAGGATAATCGCATCCGTGCCTACGCCGAATTCCTGAAAACCCAGGGAATTGAGCGTGGTTTAATCGGCCCGCGCGAAGCCGACCGCATCTGGGAGCGCCACATATTCAACTGCCTGCCTGTGACTACGCTCTTTTCTGAAGGAGCCACCGTCTTTGATGTCGGCTCCGGTGCTGGACTTCCAGGCATCGTAATCGCCCTTGCCAGATCCGATCTAACCGTTGTCCTTATCGAACCTCTGGAGCGCCGGGTTGAGTTCCTCCAAGAAGCAGTCAAAACCCTGGCTGAAATAGAGGGGCAAACCCCTCTACAGATCCAAGTTATTCGCGGCCGAGCACAGGATGTTAAAACTACTGCCGATTATGTGACCGCTAGAGCAGTTGCCCCTTTGGAAAAACTTAAGAAGATTAGCTGGCACTTGTTAAAGGTCAACGGCTCTTTATTGGCTATGAAAGGGGAAAAGGCTCAAGAAGAGATGTTGACGGTAGCTAAATCCACCCTTCACGAACTCAATCTTGAAGGAATCGAGCTTGGTCGCATAGTTGAGATCAAAAAAGGTGCTTAACTACCCGCGTGGATGATTCACGTGAAACAAAGAAGGTCGTCGGAACTCGCCGGCTAAAAGAGCCCATGCCCAAACCGGCCGCCCTTCGAATTTTGACCGTAGCTAATCAAAAAGGCGGGGTCGGCAAAACAACCACAACAGTCAACCTAGCCGCAGCTCTATCTATGGGTGGATTAAATGTCATTGTTATTGACCTTGATCCACAGGGAAATGCCTCAACAGCACTCGGCGTTGAACATATTGATAATGCAGGAATTTATGAAGTTTTAATGGGGCAATCCACCATTGCTCAAGTGGCTCAAAAAGTCTCAGGATTTCCATCACTTGAATGCGTCTCTTCAAATACATCACTTGCACAAGCTGAAATCGAACTCGTACCAATGGTTGCAAGAGAGATGCGGTTAAAAGAGGCGATCGAAACTTTAATCGCAGAGCGCGCCGCACAATCACAAAGCATTGATTATATTTTTATTGATTGCCCACCATCACTTGGTTTGTTAACAATTAATGCATTTACTGCCGCTAAAGAAGTTTTAATTCCTATTCAATGCGAGTACTACTCATTAGAGGGTCTTTCACAACTTCTAAAAACATTTGAACTTGTTAAGCAACGACTTAATTCAACTTTGAAATTATCAACATTTGTTTTGACGATGTATAACAACACCAATCTAGCAAATGATGTTGCAAATGAAATTCGCAAACACTACCCAAATGAATTAATTGATATTCCTGTACCTCGCACCGTTAGAGTTTCAGAAGCGCCAGGATTTAAACAAACGGTTATGACATATGACCCATTATCACCCGGCGCAATTGCCTATATGTCCGTTGCTCGCGAACTAGCAGAGCGCGGTAAACCTTTTGATTCCAATGTTGTTTCAATCAATTACAAACGCGAAGGTGAGATTGCATAATGGCCAGACGTGGAGGTCTTGGGACAAATCTAGATGCACTAATTCCAACTTCATTAACCGTTGAAGGAAAAGAAGTTGGCCAGCAAAACGAAGTTGATATCGCATCTATCTCACCCAACCCAAGACAACCTAGAACACATTTTGATCCGGCAGCACTTGATGAACTAATTGCATCAATCAAAGAGATTGGTATTTTGCAACCACCAGTTGTTAGGCAAGTAAGACCAGGTGCATATGAATTAATTATGGGAGAGCGACGCTTTCGCGCAGCAAAAGCTGCTGGGCTAAAAACAATTCCAGTAATTATTCGACAAACTCCAGATAACGAACTTCTTCGAGAAGCACTCATTGAAAACATTCACCGCAGCCAACTTAATGCCTTAGAAGAGGCGGCAGCATATTCACAACTACTTACTGACTTCAACTGCACGCACGATGAGTTAGCAAACAAACTTGGTCGCTCGCGCCCGCTGATCTCCAACACAATTCGTTTAATGAACTTGCCAACTTCGGTTCAACAAAAACTAATTAACGGACAGATTACAGCAGGCCATGCCCGTGCACTTTTAGGATTAAACAGCGCCGACGCAATTGAAAAACTAGCCACACGGATCACATCAGAGGGTCTGTCTGTGCGCGCTACCGAACAGATCATTGCCGAAGGTTCACCCTCTAAACCCGGCGCAAAGAAGCCAAAATCAACCAAATCTAGCTCGGCCGAACTACACGAGATCGCAGAGAGAATTGGTGATGTTTTAGATACCAGAGTCACAATTCAAGGCAGTCTTCAAAAAGGA
The DNA here is from genome assembly GCA_903901905.1 of uncultured Actinomycetes bacterium. Next base: position 2,899 of record CAIUSQ010000257.1, on the reverse strand, counting down.
ACAATTGTTATTGAATTTGCAGGAGCAGAAGACTTTAAGCGAATTACTAAAGCTTTAGAAAATTAACCCTTTAACTCTTTGCCACCAAGTTTTGTCATCTCTTGCTTAATTACCCCACCTAAAGCCTTAACACCTTCACGAATGCGCTCAGGAGTTGGATAGCAGTAAGCTAAACGCAGAGACCAAGAACCAAAACCATCAGCATAAAAGGCTGTACCTGGTACGTAGGCAACTTTTGCAACAATCGCCTTAGGCATTAGAGCTTTTGTATCAATTCCATTTGGCAAAGTAACCCAAACATAAAAACCGCCGCCTGGCTTTGTCCATTTAGCAGTGGCTGGAAAATACTCATCGAGTGATTCCAGCATCGCATCGCGGCGCACTTTATAGAGATCACAAAAAGATGCGATCTGATCACGCCATGGTTGATTGGCTAAATAGTTTGAGATTGTTAGCTGCGTAAAGTTAGAGGGACACAAAATAGATGACTCGCTTGCAATCACCATTTTTTCCTTGAGTGAAGGTGGCATTAACGCCCAACCCACTCGCAGCCCTGGAGCAATAGTCTTAGAGAAAGAGCCCAAATAAATAACGTTTTCAGAGTCCTCAGCACGCATTGCATTTGGGGATGGTTGATCAAACCCCAACAAACCGTAGGGATTATCTTCAACGACAAAAATGCCAGCATCTCGGCAGATTGTCAGAATCTCAGTACGCCGGGATGAGGGAAGCAGAACACCACTTGGGTTTTGATAATTAGGAATCGTGTATAAAAACTTAATCTTTCGCCCAGCTGCTCGAACAGTTTTGATCGCATCTTCTAAAGCCGACGGAACTAAACCATTGTCATCGGTTTCTACGTGAACGACAGATGCCTCGTACTGATGAAATGTGCCAAGCGCACCAACGTATGAAGGTGCTTCAGCCAAAACGACATCTTGTGGATCTAAAAAGATTCGCGAAATTAAATCTAAAGCCTGCTGTGAACCTGTAGTTACTAAAACATCATCTGGGTTTGCGCGAATTCCTTCCAACGCCATAACTTCACAGATCTGTTCGCGAAGTTTTGGATGGCCTTGCCCATTTCCATACTGCAACGCCTCTTGCCCATTTTCACGGATCAAATTTTGAACAACATCGGCCATCATGTCCATTGGCAATGCAGAAAGGTTTGGCATTCCACCAGCTAAGGAAACAATCTCTGGCCGGGATGCAACGGCAAAGAGCGAACGAATCTCACTTGGCTTCATATGGGCTGCGCGACTTGCATAGCGCTGCTCCAGGTTTTGAGGCGCGCCCGTTGAAAAGCGTTGCGTTATCTCCGACATCCTCTAAGTCTGCCACACCAAAGGGGGCGCCCGGATCTCAATTAGATCTCCATCAGATATGAATGGCGATCGAAATTAGCGGCGGATACCCGCGTTACGTAGATCTGAAATCTTTAGAGTTCCTGTCTTTGCATCATCCTCGGCTGCTAAGTAAAGCCGCTGTATAGCAATTACTAAGGCTTCGGCCACGGTATCTCGAAACTCCGGACGAGATAGTCGATCACTGTCACCACTGTTGCTGGCATAACCTAAATCAATACGAACAGTTGGCGCCGTGGTTAATCGAAGCAAGTCCCATGTCTTTGCATGTGTTCGACAGTTAGTTAAATCTGTACGAGCGCATATTTCGCGCTGAACCAACGAGGCAAATCGCTCGCCAACAATTGAGTGAACACCATGGGCATCACTGCCATAAAAATAAGTTGCAGCACCGTGGGCTTTTTCATTGGGATAAGAATCTGTGTTTAAGGAAATCATTAAATCTGCACTGCTTCGATTACTAAAATCAATTCTCTCGGGCTCTTTAGGTGCGTTACTGATTCCACGAGTTAAAAAAACAGAAGCGCCAAGTGCAAGCAATCGGCCCTCGGTTCGAACTGCGACATCATAAACAAATGGGTTATCTATCTGTGGATCCAAAACAATTACCTTGTTTGCAAGAGCAGGCCCACGCAGTTGGTGAGTTGCAGTTTGACGCAACATCGATGGAACACCACCAGAGACAACACGTGTTAAACGAATTAAAGCGATCATCGTTGCTGGACCACATTTACCATCAACAGTTTCACCAACTGATTTTTGAAAATCCTTTACTGCCGCCTCAGTGCGATAACCAAAAATTCCATCAACTCGTCCGCAATCAAAACCCATCTCAGTAAGGCGTGCCTGTAATGCCGCAACATCATCACCACGCATTGATGGCGCATCCTGAACGTACAGGGATCTGTCTCCAAGCTTCCAGCGCGCTTCTTCTATTGCGCGCGCCGTGACATCGTCAACAAAGCCCGTGACATCTAAACCACGGGCCTGTTGAAAAGAGCGAATCTCAGATTCGTTTAAATCAGACATTAAATTAAGCGATGAAGCTTTCAAGTTCCTTCAGTATTGCTGGCTTTGGCTTTGCACCAACGATTGTCTTTACAACTTCGCCGTTAACAAAAACATTCATTGTAGGAATTGATGTAATTCCATACTTCAATGCAATTGCAGACTCTTCGTCGGTATTTAACTTTACAATCTTGATTTTTGAACCGTACTCATTTGAAATATCTTCAAGAATCGGACCGACTGCCCGACAAGGACCACACCACTCTGCCCAAAAATCAACTAATACAGGTGTGCTGCTCTTTAATACCTCTGCATCAAAGTTTGCTGTTGTTACCGCACTTGTTGCCATTGTGGATCTCCCTCGATCGCTCTTTATCTAATCTTCACGCTATGTGAAATGACTTTTTAATCCTTAGATTTCTATCGGTGATTATTGTCGAAACTCTACTAGTGCGCCAAGAACTTCTCAGCATCAAGTGCGGCGGCGCAACCCGAGCCCGCTGCTGTAATCGCCTGGCGGTAGG
>CAIUSQ010000256.1 GCA_903901905.1 uncultured Actinomycetes bacterium | reverse complement strand
TGACATCTTCCTTTTTGATGAAGGCAAAAATCTCAGCTGCATTCTTAAACATGCTTCTCCCAATTTCACATGTGATGCGCACCTTGCTCAACATTGAGATCCTGGCACGCTTTTGTAGTCAAACCCTAAGTCCAGATGAGGTCAAAGACATAACCCGTATGTTAAATCCGTGTTACTTCTTGCTTGGCCTGCGGTTATCCTTGCCATATGAGTTATCCCGCTGAACGTGTGAGCCTTGGCAGACGCTTTGCCGCCTTGATGGTTGATTGGCTGGCCTGTTATTTCATCGTTACGGCGATCTCGGGTGGCATAGGAGCTACGGCTCCAAACCGGCCTCTCAATGTTCTAGGCCTTTTTTTTACTCAGACGTTGATTCTTTCCTGGCTTCAGGGAGCAACGCTAGGTCACCGTATTTTTGGAATAAAAATTGTGCGGTATTTAGATGGAGGGGCTATAAGTGCTCTGCAAGCATTAATTCGAAGCTCATTGTTAGTAACAGTGATCTTTGCCATCACCTTTGATGAAGATGGATGAGGCCTGCACGAGCGGTTCAGTCAATCTAGATTGGTTCGAACTTAACGAACTTTTCCACCGCGAGTTGGCATTGGTCCTTTAGGAATTGGCATTGACATTCCTCCAACTGCCTTTAGGCGCGCACGAACTTCACGCATCTGGTGCGCTGTCAACTTCTTAGGTAGTCGGCGCATCTCTCTTTGCAGTTTTTTAATTGGTGTTCGATTCTCTTCGTTGCCAATTAAAATTTCAATAACGGGCACTCCTGGAGCAAAGCGTTCAGCTTTCTTTCGCTCATCGCTCATCATTTGTCTAACAGAATCGCTGCCTTCGCCACTAATAACTATTCCGGCGCGACCAACACTTCTGTGCACCATATCTTGATTACGAGAAACAGCTACTGCTGGCGTAGTTGTCCAACCTTTGCGAATTGACATGAGAACGCTAGCACCGGCACCGATCTGGCCTTCAATAGAGACGTATGCAGCACTACCTGCTTGGCGAGTGAATAGAAGCATTGCCGCCAAAAGCGCAATTGGAAGAAAAACAAATCCAAGATAAACGGGTTGACCTATAGCGATTCCAATTCCAATTCCGATTGCCCAAGTCACAAGAAAGACTGCGATAAGTGCGATCGATATCCAAGGCTTAACCTGTTTGGTTACGGCGTAGGCATCACGAAATGTTTGAAAACGGGGGGTCTTGATCTTCTTTTCTTTAGCTTTTCTCTTGAACATGGATCTAGTTTAGGGGAGCGGGCGCCGTTCCACCAAGACGAAGTGGTGCCCAACGCTGACTCACATGGCTGTCGGGGTAGTTCTGCTGAACTTTATGCAGCAAATCGAGCATCACTTTCCGTAAGTGAATTTGTGACTGCTCTATATCTGCCGAAGGTTCGTAGAAGATAGGTTCACCGAAAGCAACAGTAATAGGGAAGTGATTTCGTTTGAAGTTGGGCTTTAATCCCTTAGTAATGACTCTCTGGCTACCCCAAACAATTGTTGGAACTATTGGAGAGCCTGACTCAACGGCAAGGCGAATTGCTCCTGATTTAATCTCCTTTATTTCAAAACTAACTGAGATTGTTGCCTCTGGGAAGATCCCGATTATTTCTCCAGATTTAAGAGCATCAAGGGCCGTAGCAAAAGATGGCCCTCCATTGCTTCGATCCACATTTATATGGTGCATTCCTCGCATGAGTGGACCGGCAACTTTGTGGTTAAAGATTTCTTTTTTTGCCATAAAACGAACGAATCGCTTTGCTGGTAAGGCAGCCGTTCCCGCAATTGCAAAATCCAAATAGCCCACGTGATTAATTGCAAGAATTGCCCCACCTTTTCGCGGTACATAATCTTGACCTTGAAAGTGAAATCGTAATCCTAGGTATTTCCAAAAAACCTTTACTAAGACAATTACTGGCGGATAAACCAGATCAGCCACGGAGAGCCTTTTTCTCCATTGCTTGTTTGTATAAACGGCCCGCTCTATAACTTGAGCGCACAAGTGGACCACTCATCACACCTAGGAATCCAACCTCTTCTGCTTCTTGTGCGAGTTCTACGAACTCCTCTGGTTTAACCCAACGCTCCACCGGGTGATGTGTTTGTGTAGGGCGCAGATACTGAGTAATTGTTATCAGATCACATCCTGCAGCGTATAGATCACGCAATGCCTGTGAGATCTCTTCTCTATTTTCTCCTAATCCCAAGATTAGGTTTGATTTAGTTATTAGGCCAAAATCTTGTGCCATTCCAATCACTTTTAAGGATTTTTCATATGTGAATGCTGGACGGATCTGTTTAAAGATGCGTGGAACTGTCTCTAGATTGTGTGCGAAAACTTCTGGACGTGTTTCAAATATTGGATTTAATAGCGCTGGATTTGCATTGAAATCTGGCGCCAGCATCTCTACTCCTGTTCCAGGGTTTAGTTCATGGACCTTACGAATTGTCTCTGCATATAACCATGAACCATCATCTTCTAAATCATCACGAGTTACTCCAGTGATTGTCGCGTAGCGAAGTCCCATAGAAAGAACAGATTCGGCGACTTTGCGAGGCTCTTGGCGATCGATTGGAAGTGGTTTTCCAGTATCAATATTGCAAAAATCACAACGTCGTGTACAACGGTCTCCACCAATCAGAAACGTTGCTTCTTTATCTTCCCAACATTCAAAAATATTTGGACAAGCAGCCTCTTGGCAGACTGTATGCAGTCCCTCACTTTTAACTAGTGCACGAAGGCGTGTGTATTCAGGCCCCAAGTTTGCTCTGGTTTTAATCCATTCGGGTTTTCTTTCAATCGGAGTTTGAGCATTTCGCGCTTCAATTCTTATAAGTTTGCGACCCTCTGGTGCCATTGTCATAAGCAGACCTTGCGCAATGACTTCAACACATGAGTTTCAACAATTTCTGTAATTTCTTCGACAGTAATTTCGCGGCCTAACTCCTTTTGTAAGGAAGTAACTTTCGCATCTCTAATGCCGCAGGCCACGATTTGATTAAAAGCAGTCAAATCAGGATTTACATTAAGTGCAAAACCATGCATGGTCACACCCTTAGCAACCCTGACTCCTATTGCTGCAATCTTTCGATCTCCCTGAGAGTCGACAACCCAAACTCCCGAACGTCCTTCAATGCGCAAGGCGTTAACTCCAAGATCTGAACAAACATTAATTAATGCACTTTCAATTTCTCGAACAAAGCCAACAACCTCAGTAGGTTCTGAGAGTTTTACAATTGGGTAACCAACGAGTTGGCCGGGGCCATGCCACGTAATTCGTCCGCCACGATCGACTTCAATGACTTTACTTCCATCTAGTGGTCGCTCAAACTCTTCGGTTCGTCGGCCAGCTGTGTAAACCGAAGGATGCTCAAGGAGCAACAGAACGTTTGGGCCAACGCCTGCTGAGACATCTGCGTGCAATGTTCTTTGCAACTCCCAGGCCTGCTCGTATTCCATGGTTTTATAACGTGAGAGCGAAATTACTTTCTCTACATCGTTTACAAGATGGGGCACTCTCTAATCCTAAAGGTAGGCTTGCTTCCTGCCCAATCGGGCCACGCACTGTGACACTCGAACCCAGGAAAGGTCCTCAAAATCGTGAGCACTACAAAGAAGAGCCGCCGCCCACTGGTATATGCATTAATAGTTATTTTTCTCTGGTTTGGAACCAGCGGTGTCATGGGACCTTTGTTTGGCAAGCTGTCTACAGTTCAAGAAAATGACAGCTCAGCCTTTCTGCCTGATAGCGCCGAATCGACTCAAGCTTCAAAGATCATTGCGCGGTTTACTGATTCAGCGAATCGAACCCTTCCAACGCTAGTTCTATACCGAGGCGAAATTGACGCGGAAAAAATCGCAGGTTTGAACATTCATCTTGCTCAACTTGGATCAAAAAATATCGGGAAAAGTGATGTTCCAATTTCTGCGTATTTAAACCCAGGTGAACAAATCTTCGCATTCCCTTCCCAAGATGGAAAAGCTTTACTTGTCAACCTTCCATTTAACGCAGATATCGCCCTAGATTTGCTGCCAGATGACAAACCAGTTCTTCCAGAGCTGATTGAAACTTTGCGAGAAGATGCCACTGAGTATGCAAGCGCCAATGATTTACTCTCTAACGTAACTGGCATTGGTGCTATCTTGGGAGATCTATTTGGTGCATTCGAAGGAATCGACTCTTCATTACTCTTTACAACATTAATTGTGGTTGCACTAATTTTGATAGTTGTATATCGATCACCAATCCTTTGGATTCTTCCGCTCTTTTCAGCGGTAATTGCACTTTCTACTGCAGGTGGTTTGATTTATCTTCTAACAAAAAATAATGTGATTGATCTAAATGGTCAGTCTCAAGGAATTCTTTCAGTTCTTGTACTTGGTGCTGCAACCGATTATGCATTGCTCTTGATAGCGCGCTACCGTGAAGAGCTTCACCACTTTGATTTTCCCTTTGACGCAATGAAGGCTGCTCTTCGAGGGGTGGTAGAGCCGATCGTCGCATCTGGCGCAACGACTACAACGGCTTTGATGGTTCTACTGCTCAGTGATCTATCTGGAAACAGAGGGTTGGGTCCTGTTGGTGCAATTGGAATTATCTGTTCAGTAATAACTATTTTAACTTTACTACCAGCCCTACTTGTTGCCTTCGGTCGCTGGGTCTTTTGGCCACGAATTCCTAGACACGATGAAGTTAACTCACAACTTGATGGTGCGTGGGCAAAAGTTGGAGCAATGGTTGCAAAACGCCCTCGCAAACTTTGGATTGGCACAGCAATTGGGTTAACTATTTTGGCAGGATTTTCTACAACTTTGAATGCGCGTGGACTTTCTACTGCCGATGCTTTTACCCAGCGCCCAGACTCTGTTGTTGGCTTAGAGTTTTTAGGTCAGCACTTCCCAGGTGGATCAGGACAGCCAACAGAGGTTGTTGTTAAGCAAGAACAAATCGCCCCAATTTCAGCTGCATTGATGCAAGTAGAAGGCGTTGCATCTGTCGAACCTTTGCGTAGTGCCCCGACAGTTCCTGGACAGCCACCGGCAGAAATAAAGATTGTCGAAGGCAAAGCAATACTTAACGCAACCCTCTCATTGAATCCTGACAGCGTAGAAGCTCGCGATGTTATTCCTAAGATTCGAGAGGCAGTTCATGCAATTGATCCCGGGATTCTGGTTGGTGGATCGACGGCTGTTGCCTTTGATACAGATGTTGCGGCAAATCATGACAATCGGACGATCATTCCTATTGTTCTCATTCTTATAACAATAATTTTGGGTCTTCTACTACGAAGTATCTTTGCTGCTGGCTTATTACTTGGCACGGTGGTGTTGTCTTACTTTGCAACTTTGGGTGCATGTCAATTGGTCTTTGAGCACATCTTTGGATTTAAAGGAGCAGATGTATCGTTCCCATTATTCGCATTCATCTTCTTAGTAGCACTTGGAATTGATTACAACATTTTCTTAATGACAAGAGTTCGAGAAGAAAGCACAAAGATTGGAACCCGAGCAGGTGTCATCAAGGGATTGACTGTCACAGGTGGTGTCATTACATCTGCAGGCATCGTTCTGGCCGCAACTTTTGGAGTTCTTGGTGTCTTGCCACTTGTATTCTTGGCACAGATTGGATTCGCAGTTGCCTTTGGAGTTTTACTAGACACAATGATTGTCCGAACAATATTGGTTCCAGCAATAGTCCACGATATTGGCGGAAAAGTATGGTGGCCTTCTAAATTACAAAGTAAGTAGTTGAAGCAATTGTGTATGGAAAGCCTTGGCCTGTCCCTACCTCTGATTCTTTGTTTGTTGCCCAAATGATGGAACAAGTACGAGAAATAGGGGAACGTGGATAAAGATTTGGACGTCTTGATTGTTGGCGGGGGATTGGCTGGCTTAAATGCTGCAATTCATTGTCAGGCACGAGGGGCCAATGTAAAAGTTCTAGAATCTTCAGATCGCCCTGGCGGTCGTGTCGCAAGTGATCTCATTGATGGTTTTATTTGTGATCGCGGATTTCAACTGGTTAATGCTAACTATCCAGCATTAAAAGAGTTAGAAGTAATGAATGAACTTGAGTTCCAATTGGCTCCGAAAGTGGTGGAGATTGCACTGGATAAAGGCCGACACCACATCGGTGATCCAAGGAGTGCCTTTCTATCAGTCTTTGATAGATCTCTGGGAACAATCCCTGAAAAAATTGCCCTCCTCAAATTTATTTATGGTCCAAAGTTAAAAAACGATTCATTGGCCGATGGCTTGATGCGTTGCGGTCTCACATATGAAAGAGTCCTTAGGCCCTTCTTGCAGGGGGTTTTTCTTGCTGATCCCAAATATGTGGATGCCACGTATGGTCAACTTATACTCCGAAGTTTTGTCAGTGGTGCGATTGGTATACCAAGAAATGGAGTAGGAGAGCTCTCCTACGCACTAGCAAAACGTGTTTCAGATATTTCCTATAACGTCCAGGTTGATCGAATTGTTGACGACAAAGTTTACTCAACTCACGGAGTTTTTAGCGCAGAGAAAATAATCGTTGCAACTGATGCAACAACGGCCACTCAACTATTAGGGCTAATTGAAATTCCAAAGATGGTTGGATGTATTACGTGGTATCACGCGGTGCAATCGAATCCATCGGGAACTGGGCGGATTGTTCTTGACGGAGAAAATAGGGGCCCAGTCATCAACTCACTAGTTATTTCAGATATCTCAAGAAACTATGCTCCTGCTGGTTTTCATTTAGTCTCAACAACAACGGGAGTAAACACCACAGAATCTGATGTTCGCAGACATTTGGCTCTGATGTGGGCTGTATCAACGCATGATTGGCAGTTGATTGCTAAATATGAGATTCCCGCTGCGCTGCCCTTGCAAAGTATTGGGCGATCTTTATCTCAGAGCCACAAAGTCAATGATCACCTTTATGTCGCAGGCGATCACAGAACTGTTCCATCACAACAAGGAGCACTTTTTTCTGGGCGACTAGTAAGTGATTTAGTCTTTAACTAACTCAGTTAACGCTTCAGAAATGTGTGGATAGTCCCAAACGAATCCTGCTTCTTGCAGAACATGAGGAACAACCTTTTTAGATCCAAGCACTTCAGAAGAAAAACCACCCATGGCTATCTTCAAAGCAATTGCTGGAGCAGGAAATAGAGCAGGGCGGTGCATGGCACGTGCTAACGCCGATGTGAATTCTTGATTAGTGACCGGGTTAGGTGTGGTTATGTTTATTGGACCAGAAATTGGATTCTCTAGAGCAAACATAATCGCGCGAATTTGATCATGCAGAGTAATCCACGACCACCACTGTTTACCACTGCCTAGTTTTCCACCAAGGCCGAATCTAAAGAGTGGAAGCATTTTGCCAAGCGCGCCACCAGTTGGATCTAGAACTAAACCGGTTCTTAACTTCACCGTACGAATATCCCCAGCTAAATCTGCTGCGCCTTCCCATTCTCGACAAACAGTTGCTAGAAAGTCATCACCATATCTGTCGGTTTCAACAACTGCGCGATTTCCGCTTTCTCCATACCAGCCTATTGCAGAGGCTGAAATAAACACCTGAGGCTTAAGTTCTGCGACCGCTGCAGCAATAGCAGTAGTACCCAGAAGTCTGGAGTTTAAGATCTCTGCTTTGTACTTCCTGTTCCAACGCTTATCGCCGACACCAACACCTGCTAAATGAATAATCGCATCAACACCATTTAATGGTTGCAGATCTACAAAACCAGTTTGTGGATCCCATTGAACTTCATCAGATGAAACAGGAGAGCGGCGCACAAGACGTTGGACGGTATGGCCCTCTGACTTTAGGTGTCCAACAAGGGCGCTACCGATTAAACCCGATGCACCTGTTACTGCAATTCGCTTTGCCGCAAACTTTGCCATTTTAGAGCCCTAGATCGGATTCGAAAGCGCCACCTTCTAGACGGTCCTTTAATGTAACTAAGAATCTCGCTGCATCTGCGCCATCTACAACTCGATGATCATAAGACAGGGCAAGGTAGACCATTGATCTAATGGCGATACTTTCTCCGCCATCATCACCCTTAACAACCATTGGTCGCTTTACGACAGCGCCAAGTCCAAGAATTGCAACTTGTGGCTGACTGATAATTGGAGTGTCAAAGAGTGCTCCGCGACTTCCAGTATTAGTTAGGGTGAAAGTTCCGCCACCTAATTCATCAGGTGTTACTTTGTTGTCGCGTGTGCGAGCTGCAAGATCGGCGATCTTTCTTGCTACTCCACCCATATTTAAATCGCCTGCATTTGCAATCACTGGAACTAACAAGCCTCGCTCAGTATCGACAGCTATTCCTAGATGTTCTGCGCCATGATAAGTAATTTGATCACCTTCAACAGATGAGTTAAGAACTGGGTGTTGCTTAAGAGCTTCACAAACAGCAACAGAGAAGAATGGAAGGTACGACAATTTCACACCTTCGCGCGCTTCAAAACTAGCTTTTGCGCGATCGCGTAATCTAGAAATCTTTGTCACATCTACTTCTACTACAGTTGTTAACTGCGCACTTACCTGAAGTGATTCGACCATGCGGGCTGCAATCACTTTACGAAGACGCGACATTGTTACGGTAGTCCCGCGCAGTGGTGAGACAGCAACTGTCGATGTGCGAGGGACAGAAGGGCTTGATGCAACTGCACTTGTGCCAGAGGCACTTGCAATGGCTACTGGGCGAGCTGCCTCAACGTCTTCTCGGCGAATTCGACCACCGATTCCCGTGCCCTTTACATCTGCAAGGTTCACACCTAAATCTGAAGCAAGTTTGCGAACTAGGGGAGTTACATACGCATCTAGAGGTTGAGCAACTGAAGGGGTGGCAGGGGCTGCAACTACTGGTGCCGCAACGACAGGTACTGCAACAACTGGAGGGGCAACTACTGGTGCTGCGACAGGAGCTGCGACAACTGGGGGAACAACAAGAGCCTGTACTGGAGGGGCAACAGCACCACCGGATACTCCAATCAAACCTAACCGTGCGCCAACAGGAACTGTTGTATCTATAGCTACATCTATGGCTAATAAAGTTCCAGAAACTGGTGAAGGGATTTCAGTATCTACTTTGTCAGTTGATACTTCAAGCAAAGCTTCGTCGGCTGTAACAGTGTCACCGACATTTTTTAACCATCGAGTTACAGTTCCCTCACTGACGCTTTCACCTAGTGCAGGCATCGTAATTACTGTTCCAGCAGTAGGTGCATTAGATACAGGAGCAGCAGGCGCAGGAGTTGAAACCGGAGTAGCAACAACAGGGGCTGCAACAGGAGTAGACGGTGCCGCTGGAGTTGCAACGACAGAAGCTGCGGCGCCATCAGCGATTACCGCTAATTCGGCTCCCACTGGAACTGTCTGATCAACTTGCACGACAATTTTCTGAAGCGTTCCAGCAACAGGTGAAGGGATTTCAGTATCTACTTTGTCAGTCGAAACTTCCAATAATGGTTCATCCACATTAACGTGATCACCCTCGGCTTTTAACCAACGAGTTACAGTTCCTTCACTAACACTTTCACCAAGTGCCGGCATCGTTACAGAAAATGTCATTGTTTTCTCCCTTGGTTATCCGTGTGCGTGAAGCGGTTTGCCGGCAAGTGCCATGTGA
>CAIUSQ010000255.1 GCA_903901905.1 uncultured Actinomycetes bacterium | reverse complement strand
ATGGAGATACACCCCTTGGTAGACCAATTTTGGGCACAAATGAATCGATGAAAGCTATGTCCCGTAATTTGGTTTTCAACTACTACAAAAAGCGATATCAGCCTCAGGATTTAGTGGTTGCTGTTGCTGGAAATATTAAGCATAAAAAAGTAGTTGCTATGGTTGAGCAAGCGTTGTCACAGGATGGATTTCTTGACGTTGTCGGTGCACCGGTTATTCGCACCAATACTCCAGTTCGAAAGAGCATTCAAAAATCAGTTGGAATCATTACTAGACCAACCGAGCAAGCCCATATGTTCTATGGGATGGAAGGTGTAGCGCGCCACGATGACCGACGATTTGCAATGGGAGTTTTAGCGTCGGCTTTAGGTGGCGGAATGTCCTCCCGTTTATTTCAAGAGATTCGCGAAAAACGTGGACTGGCTTACTCTGTCTATGCATATGCTCAACAGTTTGCAGGCAGTGGGCAAATTGGTTTTTATGCAGGTTGTAATCCAAGCAAGGCTGTTGAAGTTGTGGAGATTATCCGCGAAGTACTTGCCGATGTTGCTGATAATGGAATGTCACATGAAGAAATAGAAAGGGCAAAAGGCGCCGTACGGGGCTCTTTAGTCTTAAGCCAGGAAGATTCCGGATCGCGCATGAGCCGAATAGGCAAAAATGAAATTGTTTACGGTCACGTAATGGGCTTTGATGATATTTTGAAGGCGGTTTCATCGGTTAACTCCTCCGAAATTAAGGAAATTGCTAGCCAATTCCTGACTAAAGCGCCTACCCTTGCACTAGTAGGACCATTTAAAAATGAATCTAAGTTTGAGAAGGTGCTGGCGAGATGATTAATGTTGGAGTGCTCGGAGCTAATGGTCGAATGGGCAGTGAGGTAGTTAAGGCTGTTTCCTCTACCCAAGGATTGGCATTAGTTGCGGCATTAGATGTTGGTGATCCACTGGATAAACTAGCCGCATCTAGCGCACACGTTGTTGTTGATTTCACGAATCCAGATTCAGTTATGGGAAATCTTGAATATTTAATCAAAGCAGGAATCAATGCAGTTGTTGGAACTACTGGCTTTGATGCTAAGAAAATTGAAAAAGTGCAGTCATGGTTAAAGGATCAACCGAAAGTCGGAGTTTTAATTGCACCAAATTTTGCAATTGGCGCAGTTCTCATGATGGAGTTTGCAGAAAAAGCATCTCGTTATTTTGAATCAGCTGAAATTGTTGAACTACATCACCCCGATAAGGTCGATGCCCCATCGGGAACTGCGGAGCGAACCGCGCAGTTAATGACAGCTGCCCGTAAAGGCGCAGGTCTTGCAAAGATGCCTGATGCCACAACCTCTGCCCTCGATGGTGCCAGGGGTGCAATTGTGGGAGATATTCCAGTTCATTCAATACGCGCTAGAGGTCTAGTTGCACATCAAGAGGTTTTATTTGGCGGTCTAGGTGAAACACTTACGATCAGACATGACTCTCTCGATCGTGCAGGATTCATGCCTGGAGTCGTTCTTGGAATTCGAAAAATTGTTGAACATCCTGGCCTAACACATGGTCTTGAAAAATTTATGTAACAAGATAGGAATAATTCGATGTCAAAAGAACAGATAATTTTCTATGGCGCCGATTGGTGCGGTGATTGTCGCAGATCTAAGCGCCTCCTTGAAGAACTTAATGTGCAATACACACTCATTGATACTGAAAAAACAGAAGGCGCTGCTGCCAAAGTAATGGAGATCAATGGAGGGGCTCAGTCGATCCCCGTAATTGTCTTTTCTGATTCAACTCATTTAACCGAGCCATCAGATAAAGATCTAAAGGCAAAGCTTGTAGCCTTGGGGATTATCTAAAGCCAGTGGTATACGGCTGCCGAAGAAACTGCAGCTGAGAGCACAACTAATGGAAATGGCGCTTTGAGAAATAGCGCAATGATTGCAACGGATAAACCAACTACGCGCTGGTCAATCATCAACTGTGACTTTTCGGAGAAAGATTGAACGGACACTAGTGCGCTCAGCAATGCAATTGGAATGAGTGCGTTGATGCGTTGAATCTTTGGGTGGGAAAGCCATCGTTCTGGCACTGAATGTCCCGAGTACTTGAGTGCAAATGCAATGACGCTAGTTCCTATTGTCGCGATCCAGAATGCACTCATCGTTTCATTCCAATTACTATTGCGATAAAGGCAGTTGCAATGATGGGAAGACCTGCAGGCAATATGGGTGTCATGGCAATTGCAAAGAGTGCACAGCTAACGGCCAAAATTCGCTCGAATTTTCCTGTTAATCGTGGCCACACCAATCCCAAGAAAGCTGCGGGAACGGCAGAATCAAGACCAAATGCGCGGATATCGCCCATTGCTTGAGCACCTAACGCACCTGCAAGTGTGAAGAGGTTCCAGAATACAAAGACTCCAATGCCTGTGTACCAAAAACCTTTTTTAACAGCATGGATTCCTCGTTGCTCTTGCCCAAGTGCGACACCAGTAGATTCATCAATCGTTATCTGCGCTGCCACAACACGTTTAAAGCCTCTTACATTTAGACGTGGTGCCATTATCACTCCATAGAGTGCATTACGCGTTCCCAGTAGCGAAGCTGTTGCAATGGCACTGATTGAACTTCCGCCCGCACCAATAACACCAACTACTGCAAACTGTGATGCTCCTGAAAAAGTAAGTAAAGACAATAGGCAGGCCTGAAGTACAGAAAAACCATTTGCAACCGCAGCTGCGCCAAATGCCACGCCATATGCCCCTACAGTGATGGAAACGCTCAGTGAATCGCGCAATGTGGGGGAGAAGCCTTTGGACACGCGGACATTCTGCCGTATAAATGCACGAGACGAAAGGGGCAAATAGATAGGGTTCATT
>CAIUSQ010000254.1 GCA_903901905.1 uncultured Actinomycetes bacterium | reverse complement strand
ACTTACGAGATCTTCCTGAAGGTTCCTACAACTTTGCACTGCGTGCCATAGATGTTTTAGGTAATAAGAGTGAGTGGTCGTCCACCCAAAAAGTCGTTATTGATCGTGGCCATCCAGTTGTTACTAATGACTTTGTATTAAATGCAGTTAATAGCAATGAGCTAACACTTGCCTGGAAAGGTGCCACCGATGCTGGAAGTGGTATTTGCCAAGTAAATATCGTGGATGAAGATGGTTTGATTATTCAATCATCTTCTGTGAAGAATGCTCCAGTATTTAAAGTAGCTGGTGGCACAACATTGAGCGGAACAGCTCAAGTCTTTGACTGCATTGGCAATGGCATGAAGGGCGACGTGAGCATTACTAGTACTTTTGTGAGTGGGGATAAGAGTTCTAAGACTGGTAAGTGGAGCGCTGCTGGTGCTGCATACGGTGCTGGTGCAATTAAGTGTGTTGGTAAGTGCACGGCGTCGTTGAGTGTTGCGGGCAAAAACAATGTTCTAGTTGGTGCAGGAGCTGCAACAGTAGCCATTGGTAATAAAACTGTTGCAACTATTGCAGATAGTAAGGTTGCAAAGCTTCGTGTGGGAGCAAGCATTGATAATGGTGCTAGCAAGAAGGTTGTGAGAATTAGTGGCTCTAACTTTGTGCTCATTGGTTTATCTTCTTTCACAAGCACCATCGGTACCTATAAAGAGTTTGATAGAAGCCCAGATATCAGTGATCCATCCCTAAGTGATAGCAAACAAACTGTTTTAGCTAAGTATGGATTCCGCGCAAGCGACTTTAGCCAAGAGTGGACTGTGCTACCTATGGGTAAGGGAACAACCCTTGATGATCCATCCTTAGATTTATGTAATGGTGTATTTCTTTCTGAAAAGGAGCGCGCTGAGCGCCGTCAAGTTGCTGCCACAAAAGAAGGCAGTACTTTCTCATTTCTTTCATCTGAAGTAGTGCGCTATTCATCGGCTGCTGCAGCATCTGCTGCGCAAAAAGAGTTAGTGAAAGTATTAGCTGATTGCAAAACTAATAAGGGGTATAAAGATGCCACGGGCGCACTTATTCCTTATGAGTTTAAGGAGCTCACTAATATTCCTTCAGGTGTTGTGAGTGAATCAAATCGAGTCTTTGTTTACACCACTATTGATTCAGGCACACGAGCTAGAACTCTGTTGGGCTATTATCAATTCAATGGCGATATGTTTACAGGCCTCTATGTGATGAATTCAGAGGGCTTTAGTGATGCCCAGGTGGCTAAGTGGCTAAAAGTAGCCGCCACGATGGCCTCTCGCCTTAAGGGCTAAAACCTCCGACATATAATCACTCCCGTGAGTATTACCTCAGCACAGTTCCTGATTTTAGGAGCTTCAGCCTTTGTTTTGGCGGGTTTTTTGACATGGCCAGTTCGAGCAATAGCAATCAAACTCAGTGTGATGGATCTGCCCAACATGGAGCGCAAGACTCAAAAAGAGCCAGTTCCATATTTAGGTGGGGTAGCAATTGCATTAAGCATCATCATTGTGACCTATGGTGCAATTTATTACTCTGATTACACAAAAACAACTTTTCCTTTAGTTACATACGCCCTGCTACCAGCAGCAGTTTTAGGTTTGATGGGTTTAATTGATGACATTCAAGGTTTACCAGCTCTACCTAGATTGATAGCACAAACCTTTGTTGCAATTCTT
>CAIUSQ010000253.1 GCA_903901905.1 uncultured Actinomycetes bacterium | reverse complement strand
TTTGGGTTGAAGGCGATAACGAAAGCAGTACCGATTCTCGCCAGTGGGGCTGGATTTACAGTGATGAATTAGTTGGACAAGTTATTTTTACAATAAAGAAATAACTTAACGCGTAAACGCTTCAAGTAGTAAAGCTTTTTGCTCATCCTCATGCAAATGATGGCTTCCAGTTGCTGGGGATGCAGTTGCACGACGAGAAATACGACGAAGAGTGCGTGCTCCGAATCCGTGACCACCATGTGCATCTGAAGTTCGAAGTGCGATGTGCGACCATGGCCCTTGGTTTGCAGGTTCATCTTGTACCCAGAGCAGATTCGCATTTGGATGCTTATTTGCCTCTGCAACCATCTCATCAATTGGAAGTGGGTAAAGAAGTTCAACTCGAACAATTGCAGTTGAGTTCTCTCCCATTTTTGTGCGCTCAGCAACAAGATCATGATAAATCTTTCCTGAACAAAAAATTACTCGTGATGCATTATTTACAGTTGCATCACCAATTACAGGTTGGAAATACCCGCTGGTGAAATCGCTAAGGGCTGATGCTGCAGCCTTGAGTCGAAGCATTGATTTAGGGGTAAAGACAATAAGTGGACGACGAGTTGGGTTTTTTGCATGCCAACGAAGCAAGTGGAAATAATTTGCTGGACTAGCTGGCTGGGCAACAGTCATATTTTGTTCGGCACAAAGCTGTAAATATCTTTCGATTCGTGCAGATGAATGATCAGGTCCTTGACCCTCATAGCCGTGAGGCAAAAGTAGAACTAACGAAGAACGCTCTCCCCATTTTTGTAATGCTGAAGAAATAAACTCGTCAATAATAGTTTGAGCACCATTAGCAAAATCTCCAAACTGTCCTTCCCAAAGAACAAGTGCTTCAGGACGCTCAAGGCTATAACCGTATTCAAAGCCCATTGCAGCGTATTCACTAAGTAGTGAATCAATAACGAAGAATTGATTTTCATCATTGATCAGCGAGCGAAGCGGTGTCCACTCATTGCCATTTTCTTTATCAATAATTACAGCATGGCGATTTGAGAATGTGCCTCGACGTGAATCTTGTCCAGCAAGTCGAATTGGATGGCCTTCTTTAAGTAGGGAACCAAATGCGAGCATCTCTCCGGTAGACCAATCAATTGTTGCATCATTGAGTGATTCAACTCGCTTAGCTAACTGTGGAGTTAATTTAGGATGAACATGGAAGCCCTCAGGAATTGCAGATTGAGTTGCTGCAATCTCGCGTGCACTGCTCTCGGAGATTGCAGTCGCAATTGCTGTTGGAGCTGGCGGTACCGGGGCTTTAAAGTTCGCATCTGAATTAAAGTCGGTATTAGTGAGTGATGCAAAGACAGATTCAAGTTGAGTTTGATAATCACGTGCGATCTCTTCAGCTTCTTCAGGTGTGATGTCACCACGACCTACTAACGCCTCCGTATACAAAGTACGAGTTGATCTCTTCGCATCTACTAATTTATACATTAATGGCTGAGTGAAGCTTGGCTCATCACCTTCATTATGCCCGCGGCGGCGATAACAAATCATGTCGATGACCACGTCTTTATTGAACTCTTGACGATATTCGAAAGCTAATCGAGCAACTTGAACACACGCTTCTGGATCATCCCCATTTACGTGAAACACAGGAGCCTGAATTATTTTTGCAAAATCAGTGGAGTATTCAGAAGTACGCGAGGCTTGTGGTCCTGTCGTAAAACCAACTTGATTATTAACAACTATGTGAACCGTGCCGCCTGTGCGATAACCACCTAAACCTGACATCTGAAGAACTTCGGCATTAACGCCCTGACCTGCAAATGATGCATCTCCATGCAAAAGAATAGGCAGAATTGAAAAAGCATTTTTTATATTGAGTCGATCTTGTTTAGCACGAACTATTCCTTCGAGTACTGGATTAACAGCTTCTAAGTGAGAAGGGTTTGCCGCCAAATACACTTTAGTTTGTGCGCCAGATTCTGCTGTAAAGACACCTGATGTACCTAGGTGATATTTAACGTCACCAGATCCATGGATCTCATTTTCAGCATAGTGTCCTTGAAACTCTTGGAAAATCTGGCCTGCTGATTTTCCAGCAACATTTGCCAACACATTAAGTCGTCCGCGGTGTGGCATACCAATACATACTTCATCTAAACCTTTTTCAGCTGCTGCTGAAATCACTGAATCAAGAAGTGGAATTACAGATTCCCCGCCTTCAAGTGAGAAACGTTTTTGTCCAACAAACTTAGTGTGTAAGAACGACTCAAAAGCCTCCGCACTATTTAACTTACGCAATACTCGTAACTGTTCTTCACGTGGCAACTTGGCATATCCAACTTCCACACGTTCTTGAATCCATTGACGCTCTTGCGGTACTTGAATGTACATATATTCAACGCCAACAGATCGGCAATATGCATCACGAAGAATTCCAAGTATTTTGCGAAGAGTCATAAATTTCTTGCCGCCGAAGCCACCGGTTGCAAATTCACGGTCTAGATCCCACAAAGTTAAACCATGTGTAACCACATCAAGATCTGGATGTGAACGTTGCATGTAGACCAATGGGTCTACATCTGCCATGAGGTGACCAAATGTTCGATACGCCTGAATTAACTGTTGTACACGTGCGGTTTTATTGATTTCCTCATCGCGAGTAAAAGCAAAATCTGAAGACCAACGAATTGGCTCATACGGAATACGTAGTGCAGCAAATATTTCATCATAGAAACCCTCGGCACCTAAAAGATACTCGTGCATGCGACGCAAGAAATCACCTGACTGTGCGCCTTGAATAATGCGATGGTCATATGTGCTTGTGAGAGTAATGACTTTACTTACTGCCATATTCACAAGTGTCTCTTCACTTGCCCCTTGGAACTCTGCTGGGTAGTCCATAGCGCCAACACCTAGAATTAAACCTTGACCTTGAACAAGTCGTGGAACTGAGTGAACGGTTCCTATAGTTCCTGGATTGGTAATGGACATAGTTGTCCCAGCAAAATCTTCGACTGTTAACGCACCTGCTCGTGCCTTTTTGATAATTGCTTCATAGGCGCTCCAAAACTGTCCAAAATCTAAATCTTCACAACCTTTAACTGAAGGAACAAGCAATTGTCGTGATCCATCAGGCTTTGCAAGATCAATTGCTATTCCTAAATTCATATGTTCTGGCTTGCCAATTGCTGGCTTTCCATCGATCTCACCAAAAAATGCATTCATCTCTGGCATAGCTCGGACTGCTTTAATCATTGCATAGGCAACAATGTGTGTGAATGAAACCTTGCCGCCTCGCCCACGTGCTAAGTGATTATTCAAAACAATTCGATTATCGATCATTAGTTTTGCAGGAACTGCGCGTACCGATGTAGCCGTTGGAACTGAGAGTGAACCCTCCATTGATTGCACAACGCGAGCGCTAACTCCACGAAGTGGCTCGAGCGTTGATGCAGAAGGCGTAATCAAAACTGGAACTGGCTTAACAATTGGGTCCGCAGGTGTTGCAGGAGTTATTGCCTTTTCCCGTACCACTGGTTGTGTTGATTGAGTTGGAGTAACCGGTTGGGCAACTTGTGAAACGGGAGCTTGCGAAACCGGTTGTGCAATTGGTTGCGTGACTTGTTGCCGAGTTGCCTGTTGTACAGACTTTGGAATTGGTGGTGTTGGTGGTGAGTTTTTAACCGCACCTGGATTTACTGTTGCGGTGGAACCACCATTGGAGCCAATAGGTGAGCCAGGTTTATTTGCTTTAAAGTACTCAATCCACGCAGGGTCTACAGAAGTAGGATCCGCTAGATAATGCTCGTACATTTCATCTACGAGCCAATCATTTGCGCCAAAATCCTGTGCCGACACTGGCAAGCTCCTTTTGCATTGACTAGGGCCTAAGCCTATCGGCAGTAGCCTTCATGCATAAACATTTTAATTTATGGGCCTTGGCGAGATTGGCCACAGTTATTCAGGCGTCATTTGGCCTCAAAATACGGCACAGTTTGGCTATGGGATTAGCAGTCGTTACAGGTGCCAGTCGAGG
Source organism: uncultured Actinomycetes bacterium (assembly GCA_903901905.1). The sequence goes on along the minus strand of CAIUSQ010000253.1, from coordinate 2,194 downwards.
CCTAGGTTTTGAGAGCGCTAAGGCGTTAGCGAACGCCGGCTTTGATCTTGCCATGATTGCAAAGGATCCAACTAGATTAAATCTTGCTCAACAAAAATTGTCTGAGAATTTTCCAAATCAAAAATTTACGGTCTACCAAGTTGATCTAGAGGATATTGCTGCGACTCGAGCAATCACCGAGAAAATTGCTGCAAACGAAGAGACACCTGAGATCTTGATGATTGCTCATGGAGTAATGAGTGAAAAAATGTCAAAGACATTAAAGACGACCGACCATGAATGGCGTCGCGTTATTTCAATCAACTTGGATTCTGTATTCACTCTAGTTAATGGATTAGTGCCCGCCATGGTTGATGCCAGAAAGGGCCGAGTCATTATTTATTCGGCGTGTTTAGGAAGAATGTCTGGACCGGGCACAGCGGGTGGCCTTGCGCCGTATCGAATTAGTAAAGCTGGAGTTAACGCATTCGTTAGAAACCTGGCTCATGAAACTGGATTGGGTTCCCGTGGAGTATTAGTAGATGCAATTTGTCCTAATCATTCAGCAACAGATATGGGAGGTCCCGATGCACCCCGTACTGCCGAAGAAGGTGCAGCAACTGCAAACTGGTTAGCGATTCGCGAGTTTAATACTGGAGATATAACCGGAGTTTTGTGGGAAGACAACGAAGTAGTGCCTTGGTAACAAGTTAAAACTCTACGAAAATAAACTGTCTATATATCTGTTGGAATAGCTCGCCAGGTTGCAGTTAAAGTAGTAAGTGCAAGTGCTGCAAGTGCTGCAGCGACAAACCATAACTTTGCCTGCAACATATAAGTAACTACACCCAATGCAATTAAGTTTGCTAGAACCGAAGGTGATCTTCCAAAGTACTTCCCTTTGCGATAACCAACAGCTGAAATAGCTAAACCACCTGAACCGAGTAGAGCGAACAAGAGCACACCTAATAAAGGCAACAACTCAAAAGAATCAGCAAAAATAGTTAGCCCAACTAACCACATTGCTAATGCAAAAATCACTCCAGCCTCTAGGAACAGTAGGGATGCCACTAGTGCGCGAGCTTTAGCGGCTTTGACAGAATTTGAGTTCACAATTGGAGTTTAACTCAAGCCGCACTCTCATCACGTTGCTTAGGGGTGAGAGTGAGTTCAATTAACTCGCCTTCTGCATCACGTGCTGCGACTTCTTTAAGAGATGGGCGACCAGCTTTGCGCTTTTTGGCAATGATGCGACCATCTTCAAATAGTTCACCACCCCATACGCCAGCTGGTTCTTGGCGGGATAAAGCGCCTTCCAAACACTGTGCTCGCACAGGGCATCCACCACATAGAGATTTTGCTTGCGCGACTACTAACTCGTCCTCAGAAAAGTAGAGTTCAGGATCGCTAGTGTGACATGGCAAGTTAAATGATGAGCCATCGCTGTAGGTGCCTGTTACCGCATCTAAACCAATCTTCTCATCTGCCCAGCCTGGTACTAATAGTTCGCTGAAGAGAACGCTCATGTTCTCACCTCTTTTTCTGGGAAACTCTGTCTCCCTGTTGGCCGATTGTTATCGGGTACTGCTTCCGGTCTTTCTCTTATTGGTTATTTGTCTTTACTCGTTTGAGTTTTGTTCGTTTTAGAAAAAGAAAAAGGGCTCCGAATCCTTGTGGATTCGAGGCCCTTGGCTTCTAGTTCTATATCGAATTATTCGATTGAACCACCATTGGCCTCTTGTCCGGCATAAAAAGCTGCGTAAAACGCAGGCTTTGAGGTATGCCAAGAAGACTTTTTGGTTGTATGAGAAGCGGCAATCGCAGCAGAACGCGGTGCGTTTGCTGTTACGAATAATGCGTTAGACATATTCGTTGATCCCTTCTCTCATCTTCACTACCCGCCATGGACAGTGAAGTATCAATGGTAAAGCATGGGCGACCTTACTTGCAAGGTGATTAATTTGAGCGTAAATGGCTAGTTAACTAGCCCCGCCTCGAGAAGAAATCGAGATGGCTTTCCGCGAAAACTGAGGCGCAGATCTGCCTTGGCTCGTGTGATACCCACATAAAACAAACGTCTTTCCTCATCGATTGATGCTTGATCACCTGTGGTGCTGTTATTTTCTAAAGGCAATATGCCCTCGCTGGCACCCATCAGAAATACACGTTCCCACTCCAAGCCCTTTGCAGCATGCAAAGTTGCAAGGGTTGTTAC
>CAIUSQ010000252.1 GCA_903901905.1 uncultured Actinomycetes bacterium | reverse complement strand
TCGAAGAGGAACGCAGGCTTTTCTATGTGGGCTTGACCCGGGCGAAGAAGACCGTGCACTTGTCGTATGCGGGGGAGCCATCCCAGTTTTTGAGCGGGATTAGCTCATAAATTTAATTCGTTTGCATCCACGTGCATTGATGCTTTACCCTTTATCCACAGTTGGTAAAAGATCCTAAAAGATCGTTATTGGAGGCACACGTGTCACAGGCACTAGCAAGAAAGAACGGCCGAGCAGTTGCGGCCGCGATTTTTGCTGCTCCAAAATCAACAACAACCACACATGCTCATTCATATGCAGCCAAGTTCTGGGCAACCAAGAATTTTGCAGCCTATGGACTGCGCGGATCCTGGAGTTCTATCGGTTAAGAGACCGAAAAGACCCACCAGGGGCCGCACATCCATAAGGATGAGCGGTCCTTTTTCTTTTCCCAAAAGAAATAAACCCACACAGAAAGAACTGAGGAAAAAAAGGAAAGTGGAGGTGAGAACAATGACTGTTCTCTTCAGCGAGCTATTGGTCCCCGGGTGGGCCGATGAGATGGTCGGCCTGGCCGATGTCACAGGGGCAGATTTAAACCTGCCATGTCACAACAGTGATCCTGAAGTTTTCTTCTCTGAAACTTCAGATCAGATTGCACTTGCAAAGTCACTCTGCGCAGGTTGCCCAATGATTGCCGCATGCCTTGAGGGAGCACTCTCTCGTAAGGAGCCATGCGGAGTATGGGGCGGGCAGTTATTTGATGATGGCCAAGTGGTTGCTGCAAAGCGCACAGTAGGTCGTCCTCGCATTAACCGCGAAGTAATTGAGTTGCCAGAAAGTGACCTAGAGATGGATGAGGCACTAGCGAGCTAATTGCTGCATCCGCACGAAGCGTTGAATTCCCAATACCGTTTTTCAGATTTCTCAAACGGGGATAAGAGATCAACCCAGTGCGATGCAGCGGTCAGCGGTGAGTGTCCTGTCGCGGCATATTGGCCAACAAGTGTGGCCACCATGCCAACGAGGGTCGCAATCACTTGCGTAGGCAGCTCTGTCCGCAAGGATTCATGCAGTAACGAAAGATCGGTGCTCTTCTTTGTCAGCGCCACACAACGCAAGCACGGAGTAAGACCTGGAATAACAAGAGGGCCAATTTCACAATGTTGGCCAATGAGTGGATTGATATGCAAGTGAGTAGTTCCCTCACTCATCCATCTTTGAACATAATCCCATTCAATTGGAATGGTAGAAATAATTAAGTCGGGGTGGGCTTTAGCCACCTGATCTGTAGGTATAAATTGGGAATTGCGCATGATCTCTTGCGCGAATTCATTTCTCTTTTTCCCAATATCACTCATCCTGGTTGCAAGACCGCAGATGTCATCTGGCCCAATATGCGCCGACAAATGTGCGCGAGTAATAATTCTTGTGTTATTAAAACCCATGGATTGAAGCGTTGCAAGTAGGTTTCTCGCCAAACGGTTTTCACCAGAGATCAAAGTAGTAAAGCCGCCGCGCAGTGAGAGCTCTTTGATACCCCCATCATTGCTATCGGTCCTATGGGTGATTAAATCTAATTCACTTTGCAATTTCATCTGCGTAAGCACGGCGCTTGGATCGGCATGGGGGCCGTGAACGATATGGGAAAGGGGAGTGCGTAGGTTTTCTACAAGCCCATTTTGTGTGAGAACACTTTGTAAGCGCGCTACCTTCTCATAACTCATTCCCGTGCCCTGTGTTATTTCAGCAAGTTCATGTCTTCCATCAAAGTAGCGCGTGATAGTTCGCGCTGGTTCTAGTGGCAGAGCTATCGCAAAGTAGGGAAGTGCGAATAGGATTTCATCGCCTCGGGTGCGACTTTCAACACCTGGCTTTAATCGGGGATAAGACAGTGGGAGCATCTGCGAAGAATGGCGGGTTTTGATGAATGTATGAGCAGTCAATGAAATATCTGGGGATAAAAAAACTGACCC
>CAIUSQ010000251.1 GCA_903901905.1 uncultured Actinomycetes bacterium | reverse complement strand
GGTGGTCCTGAAAGCAAAATGTGGTCAGCTGGAGAGTTTCTATTTCTGGCTGCCGTGAGCAAAACATCTATTTGATCTCTAACTCGCTTTTGCCCAATGAAATCCTTTAGCGTTTTTGGTCGAAGCGCTTGCTCTAATGCTGACTCATCTTTATTTACATGAGATGTCATTAAACGATCCTCAGCCACGAGAACTCTTTCCGCTCGCCAATGCCAATTTCAATAGTTCACTTAGGTCCATTGTTGACGCATCGATGCCATCTGAAGACAGCGTGGCGACAACCTCTGATATGGCACCATCAGCCTCCTTTGGAGAAAAACCAAGTGAAGTTAGTCCTATAAGGAGTTTTTCGCGCCATGCTGGCTGATGGGACTTATATGTTTGATTACTAGATAGATCACTTAACTTGCCCTTAAGTTCGAGAATTAAACGCTGCGCACCTTTGCGACCAATTCCTGGAACTTTCTCAATGACCGATATCTCTTCTTGTGAAATTGCTCGTGCTAAGTCTTCAGGTGACATAGCACCAACAATAGACATTGCTACCTTTGGTCCAATCCCAGAAACAGTCTGGGCAAGTTCGAATAACCCCTTTGCTTCATCAGTTAGAAAGCCGTATAAGGTGAGCGAGTCTTCACGAACCACCAACGAAGTAAAGAATTGCTGCTGAGAACCTAAAGTAATTTGCTGCGTTGTAGAAGGTGTCAGAACCACGCTTAATCCAACTCCGCCAACTTCGATGATTGCTCTATCACTTGTAAGTGACCTAACCGTCCCGGTCAATAATGAAATCATCTGGAATGTAACTTCTTAAGTCGGTTTTTCTCTGCGGCCAACGCTTGATTTATTTTGTTGTTGCCACTACCGCGCCAAATATTGCAAATAGCTAAGGCAAGAGCATCAGTAGCATCTACAGGCTTTGGGATGCTTTCAAGGTTGAGTAGTTTTTGAACCATTGTCGCAACCTGCGCTTTATTGGCACGTCCATTGCCAGTAACTGCTGCTTTTACCTCTGATGGAGTATGCATTACTACTGGAATTCCAGATTTGGCTGCGATTAAAAGTGCTATTCCCGCTGCTTGGCCCGTTCCCATAACTGTTCGCACATTGTGTTGGGAGAAAACTCTTTCGACTGCAATTACATCGGGTTGCCAAAGATTTATCCACTGTGAAAGTTCACGATCTAGCTCCAACAACCGATGTTCTAAAGCTAGATCCGTTCCCGTAACGATGACTCCGACTTCCACTAGAGAAAGTGGTGAGCCAATTGCGCCTTCAACAATTCCAACGCCACAACGAGTAAGGCCGGGATCAACACCCAAAACTCTCATTGTGTTCCCCACGCTTTCTTCGCTGGACTAAAGGATAAAGCCTAAGGTTGTTCAGAAAATCCTTATTCGAGGCTCGCCATAACCTCGTCAGAAACATCAAAGTTGCTATACACATTCTGCACGTCATCAAGCTCTTCAATTGCGTCAATTAGTTCAAAGACCTTAACCGCACCTTCGGCATCTAACGGGATACTCATAGATGGAAGAAATGAGGAATCTGCAGATTCATAATCAATCCCTGCTGCCTGAAGCGCCTCACGAACTGGTACCAAGTCCACAGGTTCACTGACAATCTCGAAAGCCTCACCTAAATCATTTACTTCCTCAGCACCAGCTTCTAGTACTGCTTCTAGAATTGAATCCTCAGACAGTGCTCCATCTTTTTTTACGATGATTACGCCTTTGCGATTAAAAAGATATGAAACAGATCCTAAATCAGCCATAGAACCACCATTTCGAGTGACTGCAACTTTAACCTCTGATGCGGAGCGATTTCGGTTATCTGACAAACACTCAATCATTATTGCTACGCCATTGGGTCCGTAGCCCTCATACATAATGGTAATCCAGTCTTTTGCGCCGGCCTCTAGACCAGCTCCACGTTTAATCGCTCGTTCAATATTGTCAGCCGGCATGGAAGATTTTTTTGCTTTTGCCACAGCATCAAAAAGTGTTGGATTACCATCCATATCTGCGCCGCCATTTCGCGCCGCAACTTCAATTGCACGAATCTGCTTGGCAAATACTTTTGCGCGACGGCTATCGATGATTGCCTTTTTATGCTTGGTTGTCGCCCATTTGGAATGGCCTGACATTGGAACACCTCAATTTCACAATTGCGAATATGTGCTTACTGTACCTTTTTGACCGCCGGGCGTGCCACTTGGTCCACAAAATATTGATGAATCCGATGATCACCAGTTAGTTCTGGATGGAAAGAAGTCGCGAGTAGAGTTTTAGAGCGAACGGCTACAGGATGGGATTTCACTGTTGCCAAAACCTCAACATTCGCTCCTACTCGTTCAACCCATGGTGCACGAATAAACACGGCCTTGAGTGGCTCTGGAAATCCATCTTTAAACTCTAACTCTGTTTCAAACGAGTCCACCTGTCGACCAAAGGCATTTCTGCGAACCACGATCTCTAAACCACCAAAAGTTTTTTGGTCCTTTGCTGCATCCAGAATTTCATCGGCCAGCAGAATCATTCCGGCGCAAGAACCATAGGCAGGCATGCCTGATGAAATGCGTTCTTTGATTGCATCGAAAATCCCAAACGTTTGAGCAAGGTGGGCAATCGTTGTTGATTCTCCCCCAGGAATAATTAATGCATCGACATTTGAAAGCTCTTCAACGCGTCTAACCGGAAGTACATCAACTCCACAAGCAATTAAAGCATTCGAGTGCTCGCGAAAATCTCCTTGCAGAGCAAGCACTCCAACTTTCATTTTTGAGTTATTTACCAGCCGCGCTCTGAAAGACGATGAGGTGCTGGAAGATCGGCAACGTTGATCCCGACCATTGCCTCACCTAAACCACGGGATGCATCTGCAACTACTTTTGGATCATCCCAAAACGTTGTCGCCTTTACACAAGCAGCGGCTCTCTGTGCTGGGTTTCCTGATTTAAATATTCCTGAACCAATAAAGACGCCATCTGCGCCCATAGCCATCATCAATGCTGCATCTGCAGGAGTAGCAATGCCGCCTGCAGTAAATAGCACAACGGGAAGCTTTCCTGTCTCGGCAACTTCCTTTACTAATGCATACGGTGCTTGAAGTTCTTTCGCTGCAACATAAAGCTCATCCTCGCGAAGTGATGAAAGTCGTCTGATCTCGCCACCAATTTTTCTCATGTGCATCATTGCATTTGAAACATCACCTGTACCTGCTTCACCTTTTGAGCGAATCATTGCGGCGCCTTCATTGATGCGTCGTAGAGCCTCTCCCAAATTCGTGGCACCACAGACAAATGGAACAGTGAAATTCCACTTATCAATGTGGTTCTCATAATCAGATGGCGTTAACACTTCTGACTCGTCGATGTAATCAACGTTTAGTGACTGTAAAACCTGTGCTTCAACGAAGTGACCGATGCGTGCCTTTGCCATCACAGGAATCGACACACTTGCTTGAATTTTTTCGATCATGTCTGGATCAGACATGCGTGCTACGCCACCTTGTGCGCGAATATCTGCCGGGACTCGCTCTAAGGCCATAACCGCAACGGCTCCTGCATCCTCTGCGATCTTGGCTTGCTCTGCATTAACGACGTCCATGATTACGCCGCCCTTTAACATTTCAGCCATACCGCGCTTGACGCGACCGGTTCCTGTTACTTCAGCCATCACGAATACTCCGCTTCCATCAAAAAGTTTAGGTGCACATACTACTTTGAATTAGATGTTGCTGGCGAGGTGAATTTAGGCTCACGATCGGTCAATGCCACCCAAACTTGGCCCGGTGCAAATTTTATCTGCTCTCCATTGGCTAAAGAGAATGTCGTCCCAGAATTAGCATCACTTCGGTTCCATGTACCTGCAAAGCGTTTGCCATTACGAAGTACAAAAGCTTTGCCTTCTCCTATCGTTTCCGAAAAGGGTGTTACTCCCCCAAATTTATCGCCAAACTCTGATGGTGTGATTGAAACAATCTGAATAACCAATGTTGTGGGTCCTAATATCATCCCCGACTCTGCGCTATTGATTTTTCCGTTATGAGACAAAAACCATCGCTCTTCTGATGACGACCACGTTGCTTTATAGGTAGCAGATGGCCAATCAATTACAACTTCATCCGTCAATAAACCATCTTTAGGTGCATCTCCAAAAATGAAACCCACGTTGCGCGCACTATCAACTGCATACTCTTTCTCAACGACTCTCGCCATCAGTAAATCTGCACGCAGAACCATTGCATATGGTTGATTGCGCATCGGATCAGTTGTGTAGATCGTGGGACTTTGACGTTGGGCTCCTAAATCAAGGAGATTTGCCTGACTGATAATCGGTAGTAATTTTGATTGAGCACCACTGTATGCAAAGGCCACATTTCCGTACTGACTCAATATATCGATGTCAGAAATACGCGCACTTCTAACTGGGCCAACTCTCTGCGGAATTCGCGAAGAGAAAATAGCCATGAGCCGAGTTAGGCCGCTTTCCACTTGTTCGATGTAGACGATGTCTGCATCTTCAATTCCTATTTGTGGATGCGCTGGATTTGTGTCATCTATTTTGACTGCAAGTACGGGACCATTCGTGCCCTCTCGCCCGCTTAGTACATTTGTCTCGGCTTTTTCAGGCAAGGCCTTTTCAATTACCGCGCAACTACTAAGTGATAATGACGCAGCCACTAATAAGAGCATTAGTTTATTACAGTACATCAGCTTCAAATTCATATGTAACAGGGAGCGGCGCATTTCCTGCTAATCGGAAAGTTCGGACAACATATTTGCGCCTCAACATCTGTGATCGACTTACGGCATCGGTGTGAATTGCAATTGCAACTCTAATTTTATCTGTGAGCGCTGAAAGCTCTGTAAGAAGTTGGCTATCGGCCGCCGTTGCAAGATGTCTCGAGTCCTCCAAAAGCAAACCTAATGCACCAGATAATCCACTCTCTGCATTAGATCTATGCTGAATCGAAGCATCGCGGGCCTGATAAGCCGCACCAGTTAATAAAAGTGAAGATGCAGGATCTGCGATATCACTATGCGCAATTTCCAATGCAACAGAAGCCCTTTTTTGTAGGAGGACATCAAGATTTGCCCAACTGTTATCTACGCGAAGGTGTAATCGATCCAACCTTCTTGCTAAAAAAGTTAAATACCAGATAACAAACAAAGCAAAAAGAATCGTAGGTACCAGATACCTCATGGTTTTTCCTCTCTCGTAAGGAATCTACTCCAAGATCTAGAATCCTGAGCGACTCTGACTTTAGAGCCACCCACCATAGCCATCTCATATACAGAATAAATCTGTTCAGCTACAACCGACCAATCAAATAACTGAGCGTGGTCTTTACCTGACTTTGCTAACTGCATTCTCTTGTCTTGATTTCGGAGAAGATCAATAATTACCTTTGCTAGCTCGGTGGAGTTTTCCGATTCAAATAACGCTCCATACTGGCCATGACCTAACAAATCATCAAAGGCTGGGATATCACTTGCAACAACACAAGCGCCCCCAGCTAGCGCTTCGGCAACGATGATTCCAAAGGATTCTCCCCCAGTGTTAGGTGCAACGTAGAGTGCAACCGATGTCATAAAATCTGCTTTGTCAGACTCCGATATCTTTCCAAGAAACTCAAAGCGTGATCTCAACTGAGGATCAATTCCTTTTATAGCTTCCTCTGGATCCCCAGGACCTGCGACAAAAACTTTAACATCTGGTGCAAATCTAGAAATTACCGGGAGTGCATCGATTAAAACACTTAATCCCTTTCTCGATTCTTCAAATCGCCCAATAAAACCAATGGTGTTGCCTTGCCACTTACTTTGTGGTGATCCATGGGTGTATCGAGTGGCGTATATTCCGTTGGGAATTACTACTGCATCTGTATCCAAATGATCAGTAAGAGTTAACCGCGCTGCTTCTGAAACGGCAATCCGCGCCGAGAGTTTTTCTATCGCAGGTTCTAGGATGGGACCAATTGCAAAGATAATCTTTTGATGCTTTGCGGCTGCGTGAAATGTTCCCACCATAGGTCCCTCTGCCGCCCAACAGGCCAGCAAAGATATAGAGGGTATTGCGGGTTCGTGCAGATGTAGAAGATCGAAATTTCCTTCGGCAATCCAGTTTCTAACCCTTGAATATGCAACTGGTCCAAAAAGTATTCGTGCAACCGCTCCGTTATAGGGAATTGATATTGGTTTTCCAGCGTTGACGACATAGGAGGGTAAGACTGCATCTTCAGTTGCGGGCGCTAAGACTGAAACATCATGTCCCTGTGCGATTAAGTATTCTGCGAGATCTCGAACATGATTTCCTACGCCGCCAGGAGTGTCCCAACTATATGGACATACGATTCCAATTTTCAGTAACTTACTAAGCATTACTGACGCTCCTTGAAATCGCCATCTGTCCAAATTCTCTGCAACATGTGCCAATCTTGAGGGTTATTCCGTATGCCTTCTTCAAAATGTTTTGCGGTCATGGAGACTATTTCCTTGACGCGATCCCTATCTTCACCTTCCGATGGAATTGATACATTTTTGAACTCAACATGAATTCCTGTAGGTGTATATGAAACAAAAGCCGTGATCAGGGGTGCTTGAGTTTGCAAAGCCAGAACAGCTGGTCCTGCTGGCATTCTTGTGGGTCCATCAAAGAATTGAACATCAATTCCAGATTTAGAAAGATCTCGATCGGCCACGAGAGCAACTAAATGACCCTCGCGCAATCTATTTGCTAATACTCCAATAGTTTGACTATCCGAAGGCAAGACCTCCATACCCATGTCTTGCCGATACTTAAGAAACTTCAAAAATAACTTCTCTGGTTTTAATCGCTCTGCCACGGTGACAAGATGGACTCCCTTCGCGCAGAAATACGCGCCCGCGTGATCCCAATTTCCGGCATGTGGAAGAGAGACAATTACCCCAGTTTTGGCTGCAATGGCATCTAACATTAGATGTTCATTTGTAACGCTTACAGTTCCTTGAACCCTTTGCATTGACCAGTCTGGAAATCTAAAGGTATCAATCCAATATCGCATATATGAGCGCATCGCTCTTTTTAATAGAGCTTCCAGATCTGAACCGCTTATTGATTCTTGAGTTCGGGAAAGATTACTCCGGAACCTTGCAACGTTTTTACCGTTTCTCTTAACTAGAAAATCACCTAAAACATAGGCGATGTTGTATGCAGTTTTTTCAGGCAGCCAACGAACTAGACGCCATCCTGCGAAATAAACAAAGGCTGAAAGATTTTCCTTCACGGCTAAATCGCCCGTTTAACGATAATCATCCGTTGAATAACTGTATATATTCCCAGCAATGCAAGGCACCACATTCCCACTGCAAGAACGTATGGGACTCCCAACCCTTCAAAACCTATTGCCGTTAATGCAATTATCAATCTCTCAGTTCGCTCGGCTAATCCACCCGAACATTGGATCCCCAATGACTCTGCCTTTGCTCTGACATATGGCACAAGCATCCCCGTTAGTAAGGTAATAAGAACAACCGAAGCAAGTTGGTCACCTTGCTGAATTAAGAAGAGACCTACACCGATTAATATGGCTGAATCTGTTATTCGATCGATTGTGGAGTCTAAGAAACCTCCCCACGCACTTGAGCCTGCTTTTGAAATACGAGCCATAGTTCCATCAAGCAAATCACTTAACGCAGCTAGTGAAATAACTATTGTTCCAACAACGAACTGACCCCGAGGATAAAAATATAAAGCAGCTGCAACAACTGCTATGGCGCCGGTCCAAGTGACGGCATTTGGTGTTATGCCTAACCGCAGGGCAAATGAGGCTACGGGTGTGATAACTCTCGTAACAGCCGGCTTGATCTTTGCGCTAATCATCAAGGGACATCGTAGGCTGACCCAGTGCAATCTTTAAACACCAAAATAGGAATTCACGTCTATGGCCATGAGAGCGCGGACCCCCATAGCGTGGCCGAAGCGTTTTCTGGAACATATTCCCAAGTGCCTCACAGTCAGAGTGATCTTGCAATCTTTGTCATCAACCCAGCAACTGGTATAGACCAGCAAACAATTGAGAACTGGCAAGCCTTAGATGAATATCAAGTTCCTCGAATAGTTGTTGTTACACAGTTGGAAAAATCAGATGCCGATTTTGATGATGCGGTGATGCTTGCAAATAGAGTATTTGATCAACTGATCACTCCATTCTTAGTCCTACATGATGATCTTGGACAACCGATAGCTTTGATCAGTCTTTCGGATTTGCGCATAATTGACTACTCAACAACTCCCCCAACAATTACCAACAGTGATGACGAACACCAAACACTGGTTCAAGAGTTTCGAGAAGAATATCTAGAGAAATTCACATCCGATGGAGAAGGTTCATTTGCCGCTGGTCTGCAATTTCCAGCAATACCTTTATGGATAGAAAAAGGAATTGGCGTTGATAAAGTTCAGGAATTGATAAATCAAATTAGTGTCTAATTACCAGGCAGCTGCGATTTCATCTCTAGTTAAACTAAGTAACTGAGGCATTACCTTAGTTTTGCCGATTATTGGCATGAAATTCGCATCGCCTCCCCAGCGCGGAACAACATGTTGGTGAATATGTTCTGCGATTCCAGCACCTGAGACTTCGCCCTGGTTCATTCCTAGATTAAATCCCTGAGGGGAAGAGACTCTGCGAATAACTTGCATGGCATGTGACGTAAGTTCATAAATCTCGTTGCGTTCATCTTTTGTTAAATCCGTTAAGTCAGCCACATGTCGATTAGCACAGATTAAGAGGTGTCCTGGATTATATGGATAGAGGTTCATTACTACGTAAGCTGTTACACCTCTGAAAACAATAAGGCCTTCCTCATCGGATTTGGAAGGTATTTCGCAAAAAGGACAGGAAACTAAATTACCTGGAAGTGGTCGGTTCTCGCCTCGCAGATATTCAAGACGGTGCGGTGCCCACAATCTTTGCCAACCATCTGGCATTCCCCCGCCAGCAATTTCATTACTCACAGATTTAAACCTGCGTACGTTCTTTAATAGTTTTTTTAATTTCTACAATCGCATCTGCGATAGGGATTCCATTTTTCTGCTCGCCATTTCTATATCGAAATGAAACAGCTCCAGCGGCCTGATCTTCTTCACCAGCAATGACCATGAATGGGATCTTTTGCATCTGCGCATTTCGAACTTTCTTTTGCATGCGATCATCGGATGCATCAAGCTCGGCACGAATACCGGCCTTGCGCATAGTTTGAAGAACCTCACCTAAATAATCCGCAAAGCTATCTGCTACTGGGATACCAATTACTTGTACCGGAGCAAGCCATGGTGGAAATGCGCCACTGTAATGTTCAGTTAAGACACCGAAGAATCTTTCGATTGAACCAAATAGAGCACGGTGAATCATTACAGGGCGTTGTCTAGTTCCATCACTTGCTGAATATTCAAGTTCGAATCTTTGTGGCAGTTGAAAATCAACTTGAATCGTTGACATCTGCCATGTTCTACCGATCGCATCTTTAGCCTGAACTGAAATCTTTGGCCCATAAAATGCAGCACCACCTTCATCCAAAACTAATTCAAGATTCTGCGCAGTTGCCGCTTTGCGCAGCGCTTCGGTCGCTTCCATCCAATCGGACTCTTCACCTACGGATTTTTCAGGATTCTTTGTAGAAAGCTCTAAGTAGAAATCGGTGAGCCCGTAATCACGTAATAGGTTGAGCACAAAAGTTAAAAGTGAATCGAGTTCACCAACCATCTGCTCCTTTGTGCAATAGATATGTGCATCGTCTTGAGTAAATCCGCGAGCCCTAGTAATTCCGTGAAGAACTCCTGATTTTTCATAGCGATATACGGTTCCAAATTCAAAAAGCCTCAATGGAAGCTCTCTGTATGAGCGACCTCTTGCCTTATAGATCAAATTATGAAACGGGCAGTTCATCGGCTTCATGAAATACTGTTGACCAGCTCTTTTGATTGTTCCATCTGGATTATGTTCTTCATCCAAGATCATCGGTGGATACATGCCATCGGCATACCACTGCAAATGTCCAGAGGTTTCAAACAATGCAGCCTTTGTTAAATGTGGTGAATAGACGAAGTCATATCCTTCTTCTTCGTGCCGTAGCCGAGAGTAATCCTCCATGGCGCGACGAATAATTCCGCCTTTGGGATGGAAAACAGCTAAGCCAGAACCAATCTCTTCAGGGAAAGAAAATAAATCAAGTTCATTACCTAAACGTCGATGATCTCGCTTCTCTGCCTCTGCTAATAAATCTAAATATGCATTCAGTTCATCAACTGATGGCCATGCTGTTCCGTATATACGCTGCAACATTGGATTTTTTTCAGAGCCGCGCCAATAAGCCGCAGCAGTTCGCATTAATTTAAATGCTGGAATTAGCTTTGTAGATGCTAGGTGAGGTCCCCTGCATAGATCGCTCCACACGGGATTTCCATCTCTACCTAAATTATCGTAAATCGTTAACTCAGCGCCGCCAACTTCAACCGATGCCTCTTCACCAGCCGGTCCTTTAATTCCAATCAATTCACACTTAAATGGTTCGTGTGCCAACTCTTTAAGTGCTTCTTTTTCAGTAGTCACTCGGCGGCGAAAGCGTTGACCTTCCTTGATGATTTTTCTCATCGCACTTTCCACTTTGATTAAATCGTCAGGATTGAAATTCTCTCGTAGATCAAAGTCGTAGTAGAAACCATCTTTGATAGGAGGACCAATTCCCAATTTTGTATCCGCGAAAACTTCTTGAACAGCTTGTGCCATAACGTGAGCTGTTGAATGTCGAAGAACTGCAAGGCCATCTTCTGAATTGATGGAGACACCTTCAACAACATCTCCTTGTGAAAGCTCAGACCAAAGATCTTTTAAAACACCATTGATGCGTGCGACAACAATCTCTTTATTTTCGGCAAAGATATGTGTTGGACGTTGATCGGCCTCAACAATAACCGCAGAGCCATCAACGGTAATCGCGATCGTGGACATGTGATTAGCCTACCGAAGTCCTTACGGCCATCGCTTCAATTTCGCGCTTGAAATCCGAACTTTGTACTAGGGCCCTTGCTTCGATGGACTCTACCGACTGCGCAATGCGAAGACTTCCAATCAAAAAAGCTGATTCAATTTGATTAATCTCTGAGGCATCAATACTACGCACGCCAACGTCAAAACTCTCTATGACAAGTGCTCGAACAACTCCCGGCAACGCCCCATCAGATAATGGTGGAGTCCACCACGATTCGCCAATTTTGATGAGTAGGTTACTCACTCCACCCTCGCTGACTTTGTTGTCAGGATTTAAAACTATCGCTTCATCAAATCCTTTGTTCTTTGCAAAATCTACAATTGAAACTCTGTGATCATATGGAAAACGCTTCACTTGTGAGCCATCAGTTGAAACCTTTTGCGGATAGGTCATGATTTTTGCCGGAGCAGCCAACTCGGAATAAGCAAGATGCACACCGAGCCAATCTCCATTACTACCAAAAGATAAACGCAGCATTCCAGGGCTGTGGCTTTGCTCCTTGAGTAGAAGTTGAACACATGAACGCAGAGATGATTCGCTAGGAATCCTTGCATCGACCGATGAGGCGGTGTTTATAGCTCTTCGCATGTGTCTAGAAAAGGCCCAAGGCTTTGAATCAACAGTTTTGATCGTTTCAAAAATTCCAGTACCAGGAAGCCAACCCTTGTCATCACATGGAGTTTGCCTCTGATCTAGTAATGAACCATTAAAGATTACTTTCACTTGATACCACCGCCAGCGATTTTTATCAGCCGATCAGCCTTTAAAACTGTTTCGTTCCATTCTTCGAGAGGATTACTTGACCATGTAATACCAGCACCAGTACCAAAATGAATTCCACGGTCATTCCAAAAAATTCGAATCGCGACAGATAGATCCGCTCTATCTGCCTGCACCCACCCTAAAACACCACAGTATGGACCTCGAACAACTTCATTCTCTTTTATTACCTGTGTTGCCGACGATTTGGGGGCACCGCTAATTGAACCTGCCGGAGATAGAAGCTCAAAGATATCGCTCCAACTAACACCGTCTTTTAATGTGCCATGTATATCGGAGACAAGATGTTGTAATCCTGGATGGTCCTCACTTGATAAGAGCCGTGGAACATCAATACTTCCATTTTCACAAATTTGGCCCAAATCATTTCGCATAAGATCAACAATCATTATGTTCTCAGCGCGATCTTTGTGACCAAAAACGCCACCAGAAGGTGATTGAGTTCCCTTGATCGGCGAAGTCTTAACATCAGAACCTGTGCGTTGGAGAAAAAGCTCAGGTGATGCGGAGGCAATATTTAATTCCGGAATTTCTAAGTAGCTAGCCCATGGCGACGGATTCTCTTCAAGAATTTTGTTAAATAATCCACGCAGCGAATGTACTTGGGAACTGTTACTTAAAATTCGGCAGGCATTGACCTGGTAGACCCAACCATCTGCAATTGATTGTCTAATGCGTTCTACATAACCAACATACTCACTCTGATTTAATGAGCTTGTCCACTCTTGTCTAAGCGGTGCCCAGTCATGAGTTGGAAAGTCTTTATCTACTACTGTTGCAAATTTTGCTGCAATAAATCCACCTTCAAATGTTGTGCTCACGGCCCAAAAACCACCATCTGATAATGAAGATGGGTCTTTAGAGATCTCAATTAAATCTATGGCTAATCTGCCTCCCATCCAGAAGATGGCATCATCATGTGAAGTGGACACAGGAGAACGCTAACGAATGCTTCCCACTTTGGCGCTTAGGGCCCTCCTGCGATAGATTTAACTTCCTCGCGGACGTAGCGCAGTTGGTAGCGCGGAACCTTGCCAAGGTTCAGGTCGCCGGTTCGAACCCGGTCGTC
>CAIUSQ010000250.1 GCA_903901905.1 uncultured Actinomycetes bacterium | reverse complement strand
TTTTATTTTATTTACCCTTAAAAATCGGTGCACGTTTTTCGACGAATGCAGCCATCCCTTCCTTCTGATCTTCACCAGCAAATAGCAAGTAGAAATTTTTACGTTCGAAAACTAAACCTTCGTCTAAGCTTCCATTATAGGCTTGTAAAACGCTCTCCTTCGCCAAACGCACTGCTACAGGGGATTGTGCAGCAATTTCTTTGGCTAACTTCAATGCTTCATTCATATATAATTCGACTGGCACAACGCGGTTAATTAAACCAGCGGCCAATGCTTCATCGGCAGAAATAAACTTACCGGTTAAAACCATTTCCATCGCCAATGCTTTGCCGACAGCTCGCGTTAGTCGTTGCGTGCCACCCGCACCTGGCATTACTCCTATTTTAATTTCAGGCTGACCAAACTTCGCAGTTTCAGAAGCTACAATCATATCGCAGGTCATGCATAACTCACAACCACCGCCAAGCGCAAAACCACTTACTGCAGCGATAATAGGCTTCTTCGTTTTTTTAATGGAGTCCCAGGTAGTGAATTGATCGATGTTTAACATATCAATTGCTGACTTGCCTGCCATCTGCTTGATATCGGCACCTGCAGCAAACGCACGCTCATTTCCTGTAATGATAATCGCACGTACATCTTCGTTTGCATCTAACTCACGCAAGGCGTCTTTTAGTTCTAACATTAATTGAAGATTCAAGGCATTTAATTCTTTAGGACGATTCAATTGAATCAAAGCGACGTGTGTATCGTAGTTTGGGGTAACAAGGATAAATTCCGGAGTTTGCATGGTACGTTATTTTTAAATGAAATTATTTTATGTGTTAAGCCACTAATGCGGCGGCTAAGAATCCGACTACCAAAGGTAATATACGATCCAAATTAAGCTGGTGTTGTTTGTTAGCACTTTCATAGAGAATGCTTGTAGCAATCTGTAAAAGACTACCCGCTACTAATGGAAAGAACACTTGTAAAAACACAGAGTGATCCAATCCTATTCCATGAAAGAAAGCTATTGACAAAGGCGTTAAGGCAGAGAAAGCTAGTACCCAAGCCCATCTGAATGATTTGCGCGCCACTGAATGCGAAAGCATGCAAGCTAAGGCGAATGCTTCTGGTAATTTATGAATGGCAATGCCAAAGATCAAGCCAAGAAAATCGGGCTGGCTCATTTTGGAATCCATCAATGGCAGGCCTTCTGTAAGTGCATGTAAAGAAAGGCCTAAGGCGATAATTATCCATTCATTTGACGGAAGATGATCATGATGATGCGCATGCCCATGTTCTAATCCATGCGAATAACGTTGTAATATAAACTGAATAAGAAAGCCCAGCAAAAACCATAACATCGCTTTATGACCGCCATAAGTTTCCATCGCATGCGGTACCATATGCAATAATACAAAGGCGAATAAATAAGCACCTGTGAATGACAAGACAATCTGTACCCACGATTGTTTGTTGTGAGGCACTAAAAAACTGAGTGCTCCGCCAAAGAGACCTGCTAAAAACAAAACTAGAATTGGAATGTAAATCGACATTTTATATTAGCAGTTATGTTTATTTAAAAATTCGTAGAAGTCGCTCGTTAGTTTATCTCGTTCAAAATTCTCTGCGACATAGCGGAAGCCATTTTCGCCTAGCTCACGTTGCAAATCTGGCTGAGAGGCTATCTTCACAAC
>CAIUSQ010000249.1 GCA_903901905.1 uncultured Actinomycetes bacterium | reverse complement strand
CCTACTGGATCACCATTTGGATCAAAGACCGCGGTGCCAGTAAGACGGGCGAGAAATACTCGGTTTAGGAGATTGCTGCTCATAGGTTAAGGGTACCTTTGTCCTATGAGTGCAGGCCAATCATTAAGTAGAGATCATCACACGGCCATTCCTGCCAAACCAGATCTCATCAGATTATGCATCGGAATGATTGGAATCGGCACATCTGGTCCATTAATTGCACTGAGCAGTATGCCAATTCTCACCTTGATTTTTTGGCGAAATCTTGGAGGCGCTTTTTTCACACTTCCATTTGCATTACGACATGCACGAGATCGAACCGGCGTTAAATGGGCAGTAGTTGCTGGCGTACTTTTAGCTCTTCACTTTATTGGCTTCTTTATGGCAATGCGAATGACTTCTGTTGCAGCAGGAACAGCATTGGTTGCATTACAACCAATATTTACCGCCCTTTTTGTAAAACTCAGCGGTGGTCATATTCCATCCTCTGCATGGCTTGGAATGATTGTCTGTTTTGTGGGAGTAGGCCTTGTTTCAGGTGTTGATCTTCAAATTTCAGTTCGAGCATTTACAGGAGATGTTGCTGCAATTATTTCGGCAGCACTCGCCGCTGCCTACATCATGGCCGGAGCAAAGGCGCAAAGAACTTTAGAAACCTCGACTTACACAACTATTTGTTATTTTGTCTGTTCCATGACAGCTCTTCCAATGGCTTTAATTGCAGGAAATGAAATCACTAATTTTGCTGGCAAAGAATGGTTAGTTCTCCTAGGCCTAATTGTTGGAGCACAGTTGTTGGGGCACACCATGTTTAACTCAGTTTTAAAAAGAGTGTCACCGGCAGTTGTCTCCTTGATAGTTTTCTTTGAAGTTCCTTTGAGCGCACTTTTAGCCTTATGGTGGCTAGGGCAAAAACCTCCGATTGGTATTATTCCGGGCATAGTGTTGATTCTGATTGGTTGCGTATTAGTTGTAACTAGAACTAGAGGTACAAGTAATGATTGATCTGCACACTCACACAACATCTAGTGATGGGACGGACTCTCCTCGGGAGTTAGTTAATAAAGCAATTGTGCAGGGACTAGATGTTTTAGGAATTTCTGATCACGATACAACTTCTGGTTGGCAAGAAGCCACAGAGTCTCTTCGTGGAAACTTAAAACTAGCTTTGGGTGCTGAAATTTCGTGTCTAACTGATGACGGAATCAGTGTGCATATGCTCGGACTTTTATTTGATCCACTTCATGAACAGATGCAGACAGTTCTTGAAGAAACACGCGATGGCCGGTTGCCACGAATGAGAAAAATGATTCAAAAAATGCAGGCTGAAGGCTTTGATATCTCCATTGAGGATGTAGAAAAAGCAATGCCCGCTGGCGCAACTATGGGCCGTCCCCATCTTGCCGATGCTCTTGTAGCTAAAAAAATTGTTAAATCACGAGATGAAGCTTTTACAGATTTACTTCATAACGAATCAAGGTTTTATGTTTCACATGCAGCACCAACACCAATTGAAGCGGTAAAACTGATTCGTCGAGCTGGAGGAGTAGCCGTCATTGCGCATCCATTTGCTTCCAGACGTGGGCAAATATTGGGCGTTGATGACTTTACTGACTTAGTAACCGCTGGTTTAAATGGAATTGAAGTTGATCATCGTGATCAAAATCCTTCAGAGCGGGCGGTATTGCGCGTGATTGCAGCTGAATTAGATTTAGTAGTCACCGGAAGTAGTGATTATCATGGAACAGGAAAACTCAACTCATTGGCAGAAAACCACACCGATAGGGCACAATGGGAGAAGTTAGAAGCACAGGCAAATGCTAGAAGGGTTATTTCGCTATGAACGAGATCAGTGCAATAACTTTTGCGGTTCAGTCCTTTGTAACGTTATTTGTGATTATGGATCCACCTGGTGCAACACCCATTTTCTTAGGGTTGGTAGCAGATAAGTCACCGCGAGTTCGACGAATTCTTGCAATACAGGCCGCAGCCGTCTCACTTCTTGTCATTTCTATCTTTGCTCTTTTTGGTCGCTTTATTTTGGGATATCTCAATATCTCCATGGAAGCTTTGCAAGCAGCTGGAGCACTTTTACTTTTGTTAGTGGCTCTAGAACTCTTAACCGGAAACACCTCCAAGTACGGTGATGAATCAAATTCAAACATTGCCTTAGTTCCACTAGGAACTCCACTTTTGGCAGGCCCTGGAGCAATTGTTGCAACTATGATTTTCGTGCAACAAGTTGATTCACCTGAAATGGCAACTGGTTTAATCGCTGCTGTGATTGCCGTACATATTGCAATCGCTGCAGCATTAATGGCTTCAACAACGATTTTGAAAGTTATCAAAGAAGCTGGAGTAACTCTTGTTGCAAGGATTGCTGGTTTACTTCTTGCTGCTATTGCCGTTCAGATGTTAGTTGATGCAATTCGAGTGTTTGTAGAAAACTAAATAGTTACAAATTTTCTAAAATAACTAGCTCTCTTTGAATTTTTTGGTCCGCACGCGTGAGCGTTCTGTCTTAGCTTTCGGTGCATCCTTTTTCACTGGTGCGGAGCTTTTACTTGGTCGATTTTCTACTTTAGGAACTGGCTTTGCTTTAACAATTCGCCCAGTTGAACCAGCCGGTATATCGAGCACTTTGTATAGGTGCTCAGATGAAGAGTACGTCTCTTCAGGCTCGGCAAGTCCAAGATCCAAAACAGTATTTATCATTTTCCATCTAGCCAGTTCATCCCAGTCCACAAATGTCACTGCAATTCCATGTGCCCCGGCGCGTGCAGTTCGTCCAATTCGGTGAACATAAGTCTTTTCATCCTCTGGACATTGATAGTTAATAACGTGAGTTATTCCATCGATATCAATTCCGCGGGCAGCAACATCTGTTGCAACAAGCACATCAGATTTCCCCGCCTTGAAATCACTTAAAGCTTTTTCGCGAGCACCTTGGCCTAAGTCACCATGAATTGGTGCCGCTTTAAATCCTCGCTCAAGTAAATCCTCTGCTGTCTTTTGCGCTGTTCGTTTTGTGCGACAAAAAACCATTGTGGGACCTCGACCATTAGCCTGCAAAATTCGAGCAAGCATTTCAATCTTATCCATCGCATGTGCACGTAATACATGTTGAGCAATTCGCGTGACAACTGCTCCCTCATCTTCGCTATCTTGGGTACGGATGTGAATCGGTTGATTCATAAATCTGCGCGCTAAAGCAATGATGTCTCCAGGCATCGTTGCTGAAAACAACATGGTCTGCGAACGGTTTGGAGTGTTGGCTAAAATCTTTTCAACATCTGGCAAAAATCCCAAGTCCAACATCTCATCAGCTTCATCTAAAACCAAACGAGATACGTCCTTAAGTTTTAACTGGCCTTGGCGAGATAGATCAAGCAAACGTCCAGGTGTTCCAACAACAATCTCAACACCGGCATGCAAAGCCTCGATTTGTGGTTCAAATGCTCGTCCGCCGTAGACGGCTAAGGTTCGAATTCCACGGTTTGATGCAAGCTCTTCAATATCTCTAGTGACTTGGGTACAAAGTTCACGAGTGGGGACAACAATTAAAACTTGAGGTAAACCCTTCTTTGAAAATGCTTCCCAC
Organism: uncultured Actinomycetes bacterium; assembly: GCA_903901905.1. Next base: position 6,441 of record CAIUSQ010000249.1, on the reverse strand, counting down.
TCTGCATCATTGGGCGCGATGACACGTTCGATCACAGGAATTCCAAAAGCTAGAGTTTTACCGGTTCCTGTCTTTGCTTGACCAATTACATCTCCATCGGCCAAAGCGATAGGAAGAACCATTTCTTGAATCGCAAAGGGTGCCAGAAAACCATGGGCATGCAAGGCTTCGATCGTCTGACTACGTAGTGGAAGCTCTGCAAAAGTTAATGCCACGTTAGAAAGCGCCACAACGGATTGTTCGCATATTTAAATTGGAACTCATAAAGCTAATCCTACTGGCTTTAATTGAGGGGAAAACCCGAAATCCCTCGCCACATGAGGTTATGAACTAATTCAACTGCATTTTGTTTGGTTAATTTGCTATCGCGCTCCAACCAATGACGTGCGGTGACTTGGGCATACCCAATCATTCCAACACCAATGAGCATTGACGCCTCTTTTGATAGGCCAGTATCGATGGCAATAACAGCACTAACTGCGGCTGCACAGTCATATGTCATTCGATTGAGACGTTCATAAACCTGAGGCTCGACGCTCATATCACTTTCAAACAAGAGACGAAAAGCTTCACCCTCTTTTTCAATGAAGGAAAAATAAGTATTAACTGTTGCATATACACGATCTTTGTTATCAGGCGTCGATGCGATAGCTTTCTGGATTTCAAAAACTAATGAGTCAATATGTAGGTCCAGTACTGCTAGATATAAATCTAACTTCGATGGGAAATGCTGATAAAGAACTGGCTTTGAGACTTTTGCACGATCTGCAATCTCATCCATCGCAGCAGAGTGGTAGCCAGCGTTAGTAAAAACTTCTAAAGCCGCCGAAAGCAATAACGCTCGGCGCTCATCTCGAGGCAAGCGTGACTTATTAACCATCTCTGCATTACTCATTTGTGCAATCCTACGGCAGAATTACCCATTATGAACCGCACATATGAAGGAATTCGCATTCTCTTGGTACATGCACACCCTGATGATGAAACTATCAATAACGGGGCCACGATGGCCAAGTATGCCGCCGGCGGAGCAGGTGTCACCCTTATTACTTGCACACGAGGTGAAGAAGGAGAAGTGCTAGTACCCGGACTTGCCCACCTTGCAAGCAGCGATCAAGACCAACTTGGCACTCATCGTGAAAGTGAACTCTCTTTAGCAATGAAAGAGTTAGGTGTTACTGATTTTAGATTTTTGGGTGCACCATTAGTTAAATTTCGCGATAGTGGAATGATGGGAACTGAACCAAACAATAACCCTGATGTTTTTTGGCAAGCAAACATTGAAACTGCATCACAGTACTTAGTGCAAGTGATTGAAGAAGTTAAACCACACATAATGATTACCTATGATGAATTTGGTGGTTATGGTCATCCTGATCATATTCAGGCACACAGGATCGCAATGCGTGCCTCAGAAATTGCCAATTGGCAGATTCAGAAAATTTATTGGAACACAATGCCAAAATCAGTATTGGCTCAAGGTATTGCCAAAATGAAAGAGATTGGTTCAGATTTTTTTGGTGCAGAAACGGTCGATGACCTTCCATTTGCAAAAGACGATTCGCTAGTGACGACTCTTGTAGATGGGGGCAAATTTGTTGATTCAAAACTTGCCGCAATGAAGGCACACGAAACTCAAATTACTTTAGACGGTCCATTTTTTGCTCTTTCAAATAACTTAGGTCAGCAGATTTGGGGAGATGAGTACTACACATTGGTTAAAGGTGAAAAAAGTGAGCCTTTTGATGAACATGGTCGTGAAACAGATTTAGCCTCTGGAGTAATTCTGAAATGAAGTATCTCTACTCCATACTTTTAGGTTTGGCATTAGGTGCAAGCTCTGTCTTTGTACATAGTTTGTATCCACCCTTTGGTCTTCTGCTTTCTCTTTTGGGCACAAGTTTTGGAGTATGGGCCTCTGGCCGAAAATGGGGTGGTCGTACATATCGATTTATAGTTGCCATTGTTTGGGGTTTTGTAGTTCTACGAGCAGGATTTCCTGGATTAAACGATGAGTACTTAATTCAAGGCGATGGCATAGGAACTTCTCTACTAAACATTGGATTCATTGTCGTTGTTATTGCAATCATGATGCCTCTTTAAGTACACCTACCAAAAGAACTTGAATAACCTCTAGTACAACCACTAGCTCGACTTCTAACGCAACCCCTAACTCAGATTGCACTCCTGCAGAGCAAGTTAGGACCAGGTTTGCCCCTCTGGCGTATCTTTGATAATCAAACCAAGCTCTTCTAATTGAACTCGCAGTTGATCACTATCAGCCCAACGTTTTTCATTTCTAGCAATAGTGCGCGCATCCAATAGATCTTTCATCTGAGCCGTAAGTGTTTTTTCCTCAACCCCTGCATCTAAATGTAAGCCAAGAATCTGATCTGCATACATAAATAGCGCGCGCTTGTTTCTGAGTTCACTTTTTTCTATTGCACGCAAGCGAATAAGAATTTTCGGCGTATCGATATCGTTCTCAATCGCCGACTCAATCTCAGGGTCGATTTCCAAAGCATCGTTGAGGCCTTCTTCACTGGCCCATACTGAAATCTTGCCTCGCCATCGCAGCAGTAGTTCATGGGCCGCCTCAATTGATTTCCACGTTAAATCCATCTGAGATCTATAACGATTTTCTAATAGGCAGAGCCGAAGGGCAATTGGATCAAATCCACGGTCAATCATGTCCTGAAGTAGTAGAACATTGCCCGAACTCTTCGACATTTTTCGTCCCTCGAACAAGAGGTGCTCACCATGAACCCAAATATCAACACTCTCATTGCCGGTAATTGCATTTGACTGTGCGCGTTCATTTTCATGGTGCGGAAAGCGAAGATCAATTCCACCAACGTGAACATCAACATGGCTATTTAAAAGTTTTAATGACATCGCCGAACATTCAATATGCCAACCAGGAAACCCAATTCCCCATGGCGATGACCAAACCATCTGTGTTCGGTTACCAGCTGCTTTCCATAAGGCCCAATCCGCATGAAATCTTTTAGCTCTATCTTGAGAGGTTTCATGTTTGTGTCCAGGTTTAAGCGCATCTAGTCGATTGCCACTTATTTCTCCGTAGCCTTTCGAGCTATGAGCATCAAAATAGACAGATCCATCGTTTCCAACATATGCAGAGCCTTTTATTATCAACTCCGCAATCATCGATTGCATCATCTCTATCGACTCACTTGCCTTTGGATAGAGATTAGCTTTTTTAATGTTCAAACGAGCAAGGTCTTTATGAAAATTACCTTCATACTTTCTTGCAATTTCAAAGGGGTCAATTTTCTCAATCGAGGCTTGGGTTAATATCTTGTCATCTTCCTGAAAATCCTCGCTCATATGTCCAACATCAGTAATGTTTTGAATCAGAGTCACCGCAACCCCGGACACAGTTAAGGCACGTGAAATCAAATCGGCTAGCAAGAATGTTCTTAAGTTTCCAACATGGGCATCTCGATAAACCGTAGGGCCGCAGCAATACATGGAGGTGGCACCATTTGGAGTAGCAACTGGCTTTAATTCACGAGATTTGGTGTCATATAAACGCAAGGTCATTTCTTTACAACGACCTCTCTCCAGATAAAAATCTCATCATGAGAGAATTCAATTAACTCACCATGTCGATTTCTAAGTGAAGTGGCGCTCTCTAGATGTCCAACAATGTCACGAAAGCCACCTTCGGGATCGTGTAATCGAATACTCACCCTTTTTCCAATGAGGGCAGTAAAGGTGGGTTCTAGCTCGGTGGGCATGTGCCTACGATAAACCGAACAAGCAAATCTGGCGATGTAGGTGAGGTACGCGTTAGAATTGCGCCAATCAAATCACCATAAAATCTGGAGGCCTGTTGTGACCTATGTGATTGCCCAACCTTGCGTCGATGTGAAAGATAAGTCCTGCATCGAAGAATGTCCGGTGGACTGCATTTATGAGGGTGACCGCATGCTCTATATCCAACCAGATGAATGTGTGGACTGTGGGGCTTGCGAACCCGTCTGTCCAGTTGAAGCAATTTATTATGAAGATGATGTTCCTGGCGTGTGGAAAGAATTTAGCGCAGTCAATACTGAATTTTTCGTTGAGATTGGTTCGCCAGGTGGTGCAAGTAAAGTTGGAGCAACCGGTAGCGATCATCAGATTGTTACTGCACTTCCGCCAAAGAGCGAGTAAAAATTGAGAGCACAGCTCCCAGATTTTCCATGGGATGCCTTGGTGCCTTTTGGTGACAAGGCGCGTGCACACCCCAATGGGATTATCGATCTCTCACAAGGAACACCGGTTGATCCAACTCCAGATTTCATTCAAAAAGCTTTTCGCGATGCATCTAACTCACCTGGCTACCCGTTTACAGCTGGAACAGCGGATCTGCGTGCAGCAATTAAAAACTGGGCAACCAAGCGGTTAGGTGCAACTGGAGATTTTGATGTACTCCCAGTGATTGGATCAAAAGAGTTAGTTGCTTGGCTACCAACAATCATTGAAGCTACAAAAGTTTTAATTCCTGAAATCGCATATCCGACATATCATGTTGGAGCTTTATTAGCAGGTGCACAATCAATTCCCGTTGCAATCGATGCCACAACATGGCCGAAGGCAGATCTAGCATGGTTGAACTCACCTTCAAATCCAACAGGGCGTGTACACAGCGCCCAAGAGATCAAAGCTTGCATTGATTGGTCTCGAGATAATAATTCAATCCTGATTTCCGATGAATGTTATTTAGAGTTTGATCACACCGCCCATTCACTCTCTGTTCTTTCACAGACAAGCGGAGATAACAGAAATATCCTTGCTGTTCACTCTTTATCCAAACGCTCATCTATGGCTGGATATAGAGCTGCTTTCATGATTGGCGATAGCCAACTTATTGACCGAATTCGAGAAATTCGCAAACATGCCGGCATGATAGTTCCGCTGCCGGTTCAAAAAGCAATGACAGTTGCATTATCTGATGATGCACATGTGGCACAGCAGCGTGATCGCTATAACGCACGCAAAGATGCGATGCGTCCTGCTTTAGAGGCCAATGGATTTACTGTTGAATACAGTGATTCGGGTCTATATCTCTGGTGCACTCGAAATGAAGATGCATGGAAGAGTGTTGAATGGATGGCTAATTTAGGTATTTTGGTTACTCCTGGAAGTTTCTATGGCCAGGCAGGTGCACAACATATTCGGGTGGCAATGACTGCAACTGATGCTCAGATTGCCCAAGCTGTTACGCGCTTAAAGGTTTAAGTCAGTGGCAACAGCAATATTGCTCGTAGGTGGTTTTGGTACTCGACTGATGCCTTTAACTAAAAATACTCCAAAACCAATGCTCACAGTTGCCGGAATTCCTGTAACTGAACATCAACTCAATATGGCTAAAGCTGCAGGTATTACTCGCATTGTTCTTGCAACATCGTATTTAGCAGAGTTATTTACTCCATATTTCGGAGATGGATCAAATTGGGGTATGCAGATTCAATATGCAGTTGAGAAATCACCGTTAGGAACAGGTGGAGCGATACGAAATGCTGCAAAGTTGATCAACTCATCGGAATCAATAGTGATTTTAAATGGCGATGTCCTTAGCTCTCATAATCTCGCTGAGCAGATTCGCCAACATGAAGTACATGGTGCCGATGTCACTTTGCATCTAACAAAAGTAGAAGATGCTCGTGCATACGGTTGTGTTCCAACCGACTCTAATGGGCGAGTTACAGCTTTTCTTGAAAAAATGGAAAACCCAGTTACCAATCAAATAAACGCTGGATGTTATGTATTTAATCCTCGCGTTCTTGAATCAATCCCATTAGATACAGTCGTCTCCGTTGAGCGAGAAACTTTCCCTGCACTAGTTGCAAGTGGGGCGGCGGTCTATGGATATATAGAGAGCTCTTACTGGGTAGATATTGGAACTCCTCATGCACTTATGAATGCATCGACTGAAATTGTTAATCGCGATGGTGATTTTTTGATAATGCAGGGTTCAAAAGTTGATCCATCTGCTCGGCTAACCGGTGGCAGCAGCATTTCTAGAAACTGTCAGGTTTCTGCAGGTGCTTTGATCGAATCCTCAATAATCGAATCCGACTGTTCCATCGGATTAAATGCACAGATCAGCCGTTCCTATATTTCAAAAGGCACAAAGGTTGAAGATGGCGCAAAAATTACTAGTTCATTTGTCACTAATGATGAAATAATTTCAATTCCTTAAACATTATTTATTTATTGCACGATATGTGCGAAAATCACGCTCAATTTCAGCTCGATTCCCTCCGAATAGAGCGGTTTTAACCCCTCCAAATCCGCCCATTTGCTCCCTGCGGGCTTGACAGAAACGAGTTACACGCGTGTAATTCACCTATAAGAACTCTTGTCCACAAGGGATGAGATCACGAAAGCTAATGGAGAATCGAGCCTATGCCGATCCAACCCGCAGCCTCT